>DASSNI010000129.1:0-2607 GCA_035701385.1 Candidatus Limnocylindria bacterium
CGTTGTGGCAGCCACAACCCCGCGATCTGCGCATATTCCTCGCGCATGTGCCGCCGGGGGCGCCGCGACACTGGCCCGGGCTATCCCTTCACGCCGGTGAGGGCAATGCCCTTGATGATCTGCCGCTGGAAGACCAGGAACACGATGATCACCGGGATCGTCGCCATCGCCGCCGCGGCCATGATCAGGTGGAAGGCGCTCCCCGCCTCGCTGGAGAAGTACGCGATCCCCACCGGCAGCGTCTGCATCTCGTCCGACCGGATCACGATCAGCGGCCAGATGTAGGCGTTCCAGTTGCCGAGGAAAGTGAAGATGCACAGCGCCGCCAGGGCAGGGCGCACCAGCGGCAGCGCGATCGTCCAGAAAATCCGGAACTCGGAGAAGCCATCGATGCGGGCGGCGTCGAGGATGTCGTCCGGCACGCCGAGGAAGAACTGCCGCATCAGGAAGATGCCGAAGGCGCTGATCACGCCGGGGAACATGATCCCCCAGTAGCTGTCGGTCCAGTGCAGATTGATCGACAGCATGTACCACGGGATCACCAGCATCTCGGTCGGCACCATCAACGTGCTCAGGATGACCAGGAAGATGAGCTGCCGCCCCGGGAAGCGGAACTTGGCCAGCACGTAGCCGACCAGCGAGTCGAAGAACGCCACGCTGGCGGTGGTGATGCCGGCCACCAGCAGGCTGTTGGCGAACCACCGGATGAAGGGCGTCTCGTTCAGCACCTCGCGGTAGTTGGCCAGCGACGGGTTCGGCGGCAGCAGCGACAGCGAGTAGATCTCGCTGGCGCTCTTCAGCGACGAGACCACCATCCAGACGAACGGGAAGACCATCAGCAGCCCGCCCGCCAGCAGGATGAGATAGAGCGCCACGCGGGCCACCGGCCGGCGCCAGTCGCGCCTGGCTGTGACGCTCGTGGCGGCCGGGCGGTCGCCGGGCACCGCTGCGGCGGCGGCTCGCGGCAAGGCATCGCTACTCATACGCACCTCGCGACAGCACCTTGAGCTGGAGAATCGTGATCATCAGGATCATGGCGAACAGCACCACCATCATCGCGGCGGCGTAGCCCATCTCCGACGGCAGCGACCGGAACGCCTTCTGGTAGACGTAGAGCACGACGCTGATCGTGCTGTTCAGCGGCCCGCCGGTGCCGCCGCTGCTCATCGAGCGGACCTGCGTGAAGACCTGCAGGTTGCTGATCACGCCGGTTACGGTCAGGAAGACCACGGTCGGGTTCAGCAGCGGCAGCACGATGCCGCGGAAGCGCTGCCAGCCCGAGGCGCCGTCGACCGCCGCCGCGTCGAGATAGTCCTGCGGGATGCTCTCCAGCCCGGCGAGGAAGATGACGACCTGGAAGCCGAGCCCGTGCCAGACGGTGGTGGCGATGATGGCGTAGATCGCCGTGTCCGGCGAGCCGAGGAATTTCGACTGTGGCAGGCCGATCGCGCCGAGCACGTCGTTGAACAGGCCGTTGGGCATGTACATCCAGCGCCAGACCCAGCCGACGGCGACGAGCGAGGTGATGTAGGGCAGGAAGTAGAGCACGCGGTAGGCGCCGACGAAATGCGTCAGCCGCTGCAGGCCGAGCGCGACCAGCAGGCTGAGGATCAGCCCCGCCGGCACGCCGATCAGCACGTAGACCCAGGTGTTGCGCAGCGACTTCCAGAAGACCTCGTCGTGGGCCAGCTTGCGGAAGTTGTCCAGCCCGATGTAGGGCCGGTCGAGCGCGATCGGATCCCACTGGTGCAGGCTCATCCAGAATGCGTAGAGCGTCGGGCCGATGCGGATCGCGAGGAAGAAGACCAGCGGCACCGTCAGGAACAGGTAGGCCCACATCCACCGGCGGCGCTCGAGCGTCAACCGCATTGATCACCCCTCATGTGCCAGGCCCCTCGCGAACCGGATGGCCTTTCGCGCCACCGCCCGCCGCAGGGGGCGCCTTGCCGGCGCTCCCCAACGCGATTGCCGCCACCGTTCCGCGCCGGCAATCGCCTGGGCTGAGCGAAGCGAATTCGCGTCCCGGTGGCCGCTGTGCGGCCTCTGCCGGTGGGCCCGCCCCGAGCCTGTCCCGAGCGACGGCCGCAGGGGAGGTCGTGCGCGTCGGGATGGCCGAGCGAGCCCGGGCACGGAGACCCGGGCCCACCAGGCGGGCGCGGCCACGACCTCCCCTGCGGTTCGTGCGCGTCAGGGCCGTCGGCTACCCCGCGTCGATCGCCGACCAGTACGTGTCCAGCCGCTCCTGCGTCTTCTGCGCGGCCTCCTCGACGGCGGTGGCCGCGTCGACGCCGTTGAGCGTGACCTGGTCGAAGGCGTCCATCACGTTCTGGCGCAGCTCGGCCTCGTTGACGAGGAACGTCGCGTACGAGAACGGCAGCGAATCGATGAACGGCGCCAGCTTCTCGTCGCTGGTGAACTGCTCCTCGCTGGCCAGCGCCGCGCGGGCGGGCAGCTCGCCGGTGGCCGGGGTCCACTGGAGCATGACATCCGGCGAGGAGAGGAAGTTGATGAACTTGTGCGCGGCGATGTTCTTGTCGCCCTCGGCGGCGTTGCGGGTGATGGTGTTCGCCCAGAACGACGCGTAGCTCGCCTTGTCGAGGTGCTCCG
>DASSNI010000130.1:0-5643 GCA_035701385.1 Candidatus Limnocylindria bacterium
AGGGGAGCGGGACCGTCTGCCCGGCTGGTGTCTATCGCGTGAAGGGCGTCGAGCGCCACGATCGCCTTCGCGCAGGCCTGGCAGGCGGTCGCGTGGACGGACATGGGGGCCGATGGCCTGCCGCCGGCGCCGCCGGCCAGCCAGGCCCAGCAGCTGGCATGGTCGCCAACGGCCGCGGCCTCCGCTCCCCGCGCCCTGCCTGCAGTACGGCGGATGCGGCGTGCCAGAGGACCGCCGATCTCGCGGCGTGCCCACGGGTTCTCGTCCAGGAAGGCCGATGTCGTGGCGAGGTAGCGCCGTCGGGCGCGACCCAGCAGGACGCGGCTGAACCTGGCATGCAGGCCGACGACCCGCGCCACGCCGGCTTCGTCCATGCCTTCGGCGGCGGACGCGATGAGCGCTGCGCGTTCGGCGGGCGCCATGGAGGCCAGCCCTTCCAGGCCGATGTCGTTGACGCCCAGCTGGCGCAGCGCCGCACGACGCTCCGGGTCCAGGAGGGGCCGGCCGCGCAGCAGGCGTGGTACCTGGCCCCATGCCGGATCAAGGGCGCGCAGCGCGCGATGTCGAAGCCGAGCGTCCAGCGCATCCCTGCCGCCGGCACCCGCGCGCAGGGCGGCGTGGGAGGCGCGCGTGGCGGCCGCTTCGTCGCCGAGCGCGAGCAGCAGCGCGAAGCCCTGCAGCGCGGTGGCCTGCTCCGCGTTGATCGTCCCCGCCGTTCGCTGGTCCCGGTGGCGCGGCCGGGGGAAGGCGCGCGTCATGCGTTGAACGGGCAGCAGCACGCTCCTGAGCACGCTTCGTGGGACCAGCACGAATTGCGCCACGCGGTCAGGGTAGCGGGGATGGCGTCTCCGTGACGGTGGGTTCGGGCGTGGGCTCCGGTGGTGTCGGCGTGGGAGCGACCGTCGGGCTGGCCGTCGGTGCCGGAGTGGCCGGCGTGGGTCGCGGCGGGCCGCTCACGCTCGGCCGTGCCGTCTGCGTCGCCACCGGCGTGACGATCGGGATGAAGGTCGGCGCCTGCGTGCCGGGTGGGACGGAGGCCCCTGGGGTCGCCGGACGCCGGGACGGCTGGCTGCTGGATGGTGGCGTCGGATCGCCGGAGGTGGGGCTCGCCTCGGGCTCGCCGGTGTTGCCCAGCACTTCCTGGGTGCGCGGGCCGCTGGGCGACGCAGAACCGCCGCCGAGCAAGATGCCGGTAGGCAGGCGAAGGGCCCCGGTCGCGACCACGGCGACCGCCGTGACTGCCACCGCGCCACCCGTGGCCAGCGCCACGCGGCGCATCGGATGCCGGACGGCGGGGGCGGCGGCCCGCAGCGGTGGTGGGCCGGCGAGCGGAAGATCCGTCGCGTACAGCATGTCGAGCGCGGCGGTGGACAGCTGGCAGTCGGCGCAGACGTAGGCGTGGACAGCCACGTCGCGCGGCAGATCCTCGTCGGCGCCGGCAAGCAGCCAGTCGCGGAACCGGCGATGCGGGTCGTCGGTGCGTCGCTTCACGGGATCTGTGCTCCACGAGGCGATGCGGCAACGGCCCAGGCGGCGGCGGCCTCCACGCGGGCCGCGATCGGTCCGGCGGGGATGGCCGCTGGTGGCCTTTCGCGCAGCCAGTGCGAGGCGCTCGCCAGGTAGCGGCGGCGGGCGGAGGACAGGAGCCGATGCACATCGCCGATCTCGCGCCCCATCACCGTGGCGACGTCGCCGATCTCGAGCCCCTCGATGACCGCCGCGATCAGCACCGCGCGCTCGTCGGCGCCCAGCTCGCCCAGCGCGTCAGCGGCTGCCTCGCTCATGCCCAGCTCGCCCAGGACGGTGCGCCGCTCCGCCACGCTCTGCGGCCGATTCGGCAGCCCGCGGGCATCGCGCACCACCCGCGCCCGCAGCCAGGCCGCGGCGCGCTCCGGGTGCCGCAGCGCATCGACCCGGGCAGCGCCGGCGTCAAGGGCGGCTGCCGCAAGCGCGCCGGCGCGCGCCCGCTGCCCCAGGGTGAGCAGCAGGGCAAACCCGTACAGCCGCGCGCCGTGCACGTCGCGGAAGGCGGCGCGCAGCAGGTCGGCGGCCAGCACGTCTCGCGATGGCGGCGATGGTTGCGAGGGCGTCGTGGCGGTGTCCTCTGGCGACGGTCGTGTGCGGTTGGCGGGGCAGCGGTGCGGTGGAGTGTAGCGACGGCACGCGCGAAGACCAGCACCCGGCGAGGTGGCGCCACGCCATCGGCTGGGGTGGTCAAACCTTGACAATCGGGTAGAATTACGTCCCAGGTATTGACAAACCTCTTGACAAGCAGCTCGCCGAGCCCGAGGCCTCTTTCCGCGTGACTTCATCCGGCATTCCTGCCGAGATCAAATCCAAGCTCCCTGTCCTGGACGTCGTGGGCGAGACGGTGGCGCTGAAGCGCGCCGGCTCTGCCTACAAGGGCCTGTGCCCGTTCCACGCCGAGAAGACGCCGTCCTTCATCGTCAGCCCCGAGCGCGAGTCGTGGCACTGCTTCGGCTGCGGGGAGGGCGGCGACATCTTCACCTTCCTGATGAAGCGCGACGGCCTCGACTTCCGTGAGGCGCTGGCCCGGCTGGCCGAGAAGGCTGGCGTCGAGCTCTCCGAGCGCAGCGCCCGCGAGGATCGGCGTCGCGCGAGGCTCCGGGAGGCGCTGGAGGCAGCCATCGCCTGGTACCGCGAGGTGCTGCTCCAGACCGGCCAGGGCGCCAGGGCGCGCGAGTACCTGGCAGAGCGCGGCTTCAGCGAGGAGACGCTCGAGCGTTTCACCATCGGCTATGCGCCAAACAACTGGGAGATGCTCACCAAGCGGCTGCTGGCGCGCGGCTTCACGCCGGAGGAGCTGACCGCCGCCGGCCTCGGGAGCCCGTCGAACCGCGGCGGCGTCATCGACCGCTTCCGCGGGCGCGTGATCTTCCCGATCCGCGACGCGACGGCGCGGGCCATCGGTCTGGGCGGCAGGATCATGCCGGGGCTGGAGGGGCCCAAGTACCTGAACTCGCCGGCCGGACCGCTGTTCGACAAGAGCGCCACGCTGTACGCCATCGACCTGGCGCGACCGGCCATCCGCCGCGAGAAGCTGACCGTCATCGTGGAGGGCTATACCGACGTGATGGCAGCCCACCAGGCGGGCTTCGGCAACGTGGTTGCCAGCCTGGGTACGGCCCTCACCGCCGGGCAGGTGGCGCTCGCCACCCGCTTTGCCGATGCGGTCGCCCTGGCCTACGACGTCGACCTCGCGGGCGAGACGGCGACCCAGCGCGGCCTGCTGGAGGAGCTCGGCCCGGTGGTAAGCAAGGTGCGTGTGATCCGCATTCCGGCCGGAAAGGATCCCGATGAGTTCATCAGGACCGATCCGGACGGCTGGCGCGCCGCCGTCGCCGATGCGGCGGAGCTGCTGCCGTACTTCATGCAGCGGGCCGCGGCCGAGGTCGACATGCGGCACCCGCAGGGTCGCAGCGCGTACACGCGACGCATGCTTGACCTGCTGCGGCGCATCCCGGACCGCGTGGAGCAGGACTCCTACGTGCCGGGGCTCGCCAAGCTGGCGGGCATCGACGAGCGGGTGCTGCGCGAGGAGCTGGCACGCGGGCCGCGTGCCGTGCCGGTGCGGCCGCTGGAGCCTGCGGCACGCGAGGTCGGGGAGCCCATGCTCGGTCCGCTCGAGCGCGAGGCGCTCACGCTCCTCCTCCTCAATCCGGCCCTTGCCGCCGAGCAGGAGGACGAGGCGCTGCCGCTGCGCGACGAGTGGGCACGTGCCCTGGGCGAGGCATGGATCGTGGCGGTCAAGGCAGATGCGGGCGGCCGCCCCGAGCTGGAGCGGTTCGTCGCCGGTCTCGATCCGGCCACTGCGGAGCTGGCGCGCAGCCTGCTGGCCTCTGCCCGCAGCCGGGGCGTGCGCCCGGAGCTCGACATCGACCGCGAGTCGCTGCGGGTCTGCCTGCTGCGGCTGCGCAAGGAGCAGGTGCAGGAGCGCCTCGCCGATCTGCAGGCGCTCATCAGCGTTGGGGCGCAGGACGCCGACACGTCCGCGTTCCGAGATCTCGAACGACAGTTTCAGGTGCTGCACCTCGAACGGGAGCAGCTCGAACAGGCAATCAAGCCGTCGGCAGTGATGGCCGGCGAGAGGAGGAGCTAGCTCGTGGCAGGCAGCACCACCACCCGACCCCGGCCGAAGGCCGCTGCAGCGCCGGCCAAGGCATCGGCCAAGCCGGTAGCCAAGCCGGTAACGACCAAGGCACCGGCAACCAGCAAGGCACCCATGAAGGAGATCAAGACGACCGCGACCAAGACCAGCACAGCGAGCAAGACAGGCACAGCGACCAAGACCACCGCCGCCAAGGCGGCCGCGCCGAAGCCGGCGGCCAAGACATCGGCCCAGGCAAAGGCACCCGCCAAGGCGTCGGCAAAGGCATCGGCTCCAGCCAAGGCATCGGCTCCAGCCAAGGCATCGGCCAAGACGCCGGCGAAGCCGGCAGCCAAGCCCAAGGCAGCCACGCGCCCGGCAAAGGCCGAGACGAACGGCAAGGGGAGCGCCAACGGCCGCTCCGCGCTGATCGAGGGGCTCCTCGACAAGGGACGCAGTGAGGGCTTCATCACCCAGGACCAGATCCTGGAGGCCATTCCGCAGCCCGAGGCGAACCTTGGCCAGATCGAGGAGCTGTACGCGGCGGCGGAGGAGTCGGGCGTCGAGGTGCTGGATGCCGACAACCAGCCGACGCTGATCGCCGAGCCGGAGGAGGAGACCCAGCCAGAAGGGGCCACCGCCGCCAAGGCGGAGGCGCCCGGCGAGGAGGATCTCGAGGCACTGGCCGCGGATCTCATCGGCATCGACGATCCGGTCCGCATGTACCTCAAGGAGATCGGCAAGGTCGCGCTGCTGACCGCCGAAGAGGAGGTCGTGCTGGCCAAGGCCATCGAGCTGGGTGAGAAGGCGGTCGAGGATCCGGCCCGTGCGCTGACCGACCTCTACACCTGGGTCAGCACCAACTCGGAGCCCAAGGCCCGGAGCATGGCCGCCATGCGCGCCTTCGACCTGCCGAAGGAGTCGCCGCATGTCGTCGTCGACGCGGTGGATTGGTGGACGAAGCGCAAGCGGCGCCAGATCGAGCCGCCGACCGTCAAGCTGGCCAAGGCCCGCAAGGCGCCGGACCTGACCGACGAGGCGCGCGAGCGGATCATGCACGCCGAGTCGCTGCTGAAGCTGTTCGGCAGCGATCCGGCCGAGGCGCTGAAGCAGTCGGTGCTCTTCGGCCATACCTACCGCTTCCGGGCGCTGGACCATGCCGGCGCCAGTGAGCTGATGGAGCTCGAGCGCTGGGCGCGCGAGACGACGCAGTCGATCGTGCGGGCCTATATCGAGGACGGGCAGGATGCCGCGTACCTGAAGGAGCTCGGCTACGACCCCACCATCCCGTTGGATGTGCCGCTCGAAAAGCGCTCCGGGCGCCTGGTCGAGCAGTCGGTCGACGCGCGCAAGCGGCTGACCGAGGCCAACCTGCGTCTGGTGGTCAGCATCGCCAAGAAGTACATCGGGCGGGGCATGAGCTTCCTGGACCTCATCCAGGAGGGGAACATCGGCCTTATCCGCGCGGTCGAGAAGTTCGACTACGAAAAGGGATTCAAGTTCAGCACCTACGCCACGTGGTGGATCCGGCAGGC
>DASSNI010000131.1:0-11542 GCA_035701385.1 Candidatus Limnocylindria bacterium
CCGTCCGGCGTGTTGTAGTCGTGATTGCCGGGCACCGGGCGGATGCGCGTCTTCAGGTCACCCCACACCGGGTCGAAGCAGGTCTGGTACTCGCTGGCGGAGTCGCCGGGATGCACGATGTCGCCGAGCGCCAGGATGATGTCAGCCGTGCTTCGCACCAGGTCGGCGACCTCGGGCAGGGCGCTCGGGCAGTCTGACAGGTCGCCGACGGCGTACACCACCTGCGGTCCGCCGGGTGGCCGCGGCGTGGGAAGCGGCGTCGAACGCTCGGAGGGGCTCGGCGAGACGTTGCCCACGCCGGCGCTCGACGAAGACCCGGGACCGCCCGGCGAGGCGGCGTCCGGCAGGACGAGCTGGCTGGCAAGCGCGGCCCCGATGGCCAGGATGAGCACCGTGATCACCACCGAATGCGCCGGAATCCGGCCACCGGAGGGCGGAGCGGAGGGCGCAATCGGCTTCGCGCGCGGCGCGCCGGGTCCGGCGGAGCCGTCGGTGAGGTCGTCCGATGGCCTCGCCAAGGATCACCCCTTGCCTGCTACTGGATTTGGTGCCGGAGGTGGGGGTCGAACCCACACGAGCTTGCGCTCATCGGTGTTTGAGACCGACGCGTCTGCCGATTCCGCCACTCCGGCACGGGGCGCGATTCGGGCGGTGATTATAGGAAAGGGACAGTGCCGGGCCGCCGAACGTCAGTGGTGGATCACTCGCGAATGTGATCATAGGGACGGATGCCGCCACCTCACCCGAGCAGCTCTGGCACGCGCACGCCTCCGCTGGACGACGAAGCGGCCGTGGTGGCGCGCGCCGCGCGCGGGGATCGCACGGCCTTTGCGCAGCTGATGGAGCACTACCAGTCGGCCTGCTACGGACTTGCCTGGCGGCTGCTGGGTGACGCAGACCAGGCGGCCGACGCCACGCAGGACGCGTTCGTCCACGCCTACGACGCCATTGCCAAATTCCGCGGCGGCATCTTCCGATCGTGGCTGCTGCGCATCACGGCCAATGCCAGCTACGACCTCCTGCGGCGCGCCCAGCGACGTCCCACCACGATGCTGCCCGATCCCGAGGAGGGCGGCGTCGAGCTGCCGGACGTCGCCGCGCCGAACCCCGTGGCAGAGGCTGGGCGCGCCGAGCTGTACCGCCACCTGGACGCCGCCCTGCGCCTGCTGCCGGAGGACCAGCGAACCGCCGTGGTGCTGTGCGACGTCTATGGCATGGACTACGGAGAGGTCGCCGATGCCACGCGCAGCGCGATGGGCACGGTCAAGTCCCGCATCCATCGCGGCCGCCTGCGGCTGCGCGAGCTGATGGCCGAGCACCGGGAACTGTTCGAGAGCTGAGGGCGTCTGGACCGATGACGATGCAGCACCCAATCCATCCGGACGACGAGCGCCTGGCGGCTCTGGCCGGCGGTGACGCCGATAGGGAGGCGGACGCCGGCCTGCGCGCGCACGTGGCTGCCTGCGAGCGCTGCCGGCCTATGGTGGCCGATCTTCAGCAGCTGCGCAGCGCGCTCGCTGAGCTGCCAGACGTCGCCCCGAGCAGGCCGCTGCAGCTCGTGCCGCCTGTGGCCGCACCGACTCCCGCCGGGGGTGGGATCCTGCGCCGCCTGGCCGGTCCGTTCATGGCAGCCGGTGCCGCGCTCCTGCTGGTCGGCGCCGTGGGCGCAGGCGCCTCGGGCATCATCCCCGGCAGCGGCGGCGCCTTCCCCGGTGCGGCCGCGGCAAGCGCCGGCGGTGCCGAGGTCGACACCACTACCGAAGGATCGGCCGCGGGGGAGTCGCCTGCCTTCCTGAACAACCAGGGCTCGCAGGCGAGTGACCACCCGGTTCCCACGACCCGGGACCATATCGCCAGCGCGCCGTCGACGGCCGAGGAGAGCGCAGCCCAACCAGCCGTCAGCAGGGTTGACGACGGCGTGCCCCAGGCAGCCATGTCCCCGTGGTTGGTGGTCCTCTTCGCCGGCCTGGGGCTGCTTTTCGCCGGCGTCGCCTTCCGCGTGGTGGCGCGCGCCGGCCCCTAGGCCAGCTTCCCGGCGACGACCGCCGCGACGAGCAGCAGCAGCACCACGACCGCGGCCAGGACGGCCGCCCAACCCGAGTCCCGGAATGTCCGCTCCTGCGGTGCGATGGGTGGCGGTCGCCGCGTGGTGACGACGGGGATCTCCCCGGGTTGGCGCCGCGTGCGGGGAGCCGCGCGGGTTTCCTCCGCGGTCGTGCGCCACGAGGCCCAGCTGCGCGTGGTGTTGGGCGACATCGGCCGGATCTCCGGCCGTGACGCGGCCCAGTGGCCGGAGGACGGCGTGCCTGCCCGGGGATGGGCGCTGTCGTAGGCCGCGCGACGCGGGGCGGACGACAGGATGTACCACGCCTCGTTCACGCGGCGCATCGACTCGGAGACGTCCTGGCCGGGGTGCAGGTCCGGGTGGAACTGCTTCGCGAGCCGCCTGCGGGCGCGCGCGACCTGCAGGGGCGAAGCGTCCCGTGGGACGCCCAGCACCGCGTACGGATCGAGCAACGGGCGGTTCGGCATCGCGGCGATTCTACCGGCCGCTCACCGGGGACCATCGGGCTAGACTGGGGTTTCCGATGGCCGAGCGACGCCCGATCCTCATGCTGATCGACGGTCCCAGCCTCGTGTATCGCGGCTACTTTGCCCTGCCGCCGCTCACGATGTCCGATGGGACGCTGGTCAACGCCGTGTTCGGCTTCCTGCAGATCGTGCTGCGCGGCATGCAGGACCTGAAGCCGGACTTCGCCATGCTGTCCTTCGACGTCGGGCGGCCGCAGTTCCGCTTCGACGCCTACCCGGAGTACAAGGCCGGCCGCCCTTCCATGCCGGACGATCTGCGCAGCCAGTTCCCGATCGTGCGCGAGCTGGCCGGCATGATGAACATCCCCATCCGCGAGATGGAGGGCTACGAAGCCGATGACGTCATCGGCTCCCTCGTCCAGCAGGCGCCGAAGGCCGGCATCGACGCGTACATCGTCTCGGGCGACCTGGACGGGCTGCAGCTGGTCAACGACCACGTGCGGCTGCTCACGACCCGCATGGGCGTGGCCGCCACCGTGATCTACGACGAGGCGAAGGTCATGGAGCGCTACGGCCTGCGCCCCGACCAGATGCTCGACTACAAGGCGCTGAAGGGCGACACGTCGGACAACATCCCCGGCGTGCCGGGCGTGGGGGAGAAGACCGCCATCCAGCTCCTCCAGCAGTTCGGCACGCTCGACGGCATCTACGAGCGCCTGGATGAGGTGAAGGGCAAGCTGCGGGATCGGCTGGCGGAGCACCGCGAGTCTGCCTTCATGTCACGCCAGATCGGGCGGATCGTGACCGACCTGCCGGTGGAGCTCAACCTGGAGGAGGGACGGACGGGCCGATACGACCGCCGGGCCGTGGCCCAGCGCTTCCGCGAGCTCGAGTTCCGGACGCTCATCGACCGGCTGCCGCCGTCGTCCATCGCGCCGACCGGCTACGGGCCGGCCGAGCAGGAGACGGGTGGCGGTCTGCAGCTCTCGCTGGATCTTCTGGGCGGGGCGAAGACGGGGGCCGACGGAGCAGCCGCCCCGGAGTCCGGGACCCCGGCCGCGACGCCCGATGCCGTCGCGGATCCGGGCGGCGCCATCGAGCACGTGCAGCCGCGCATCGTGGAGAGCGATGCCGACCGCGCGGCACTCGACGAGTGGCTCACCCAGCACGGTGATGCCGTGGCGCTGGGCTGGGCAGCCGGGACCGGTCGCGCGCTCGAGCGCCCGCTGCTGGGAATAGCGCTGGCCGCCGCCGACGGTTCGGCCTGGTACCTGCCGTGGAGCGACGACATCCCGCTGCCGGCCTGGTTCAACCGCAGCGATCGCCCGCTCATCGGCCATGACCTGAAGGCACTGGTGACCATGCTGGCGGCGCGCGGCGTGATGCTGGAGGGACCGGCTGTCGACACGCTGGTGGCCAGTTACATGGTCAACCCGGCGCTGCGGGCCCAGACGCTGGACGACCTGGCCGCCAACCGCTTCTCCGCGGACCTCCCGGAGCGACCCGCCGACCCGGTCGCGGAGCCGCAGGCCGCTGCCCGGCGCGCGGTCGCGGAGGCGCTGACCGCGCTGCTCGTCCGCCCGTACCTGGAGACGGAGCTCACAGAAGGCGGCTTGACGGATCTGTTCCGCGAGGTCGAGATGCCGCTGCTGCCGGTCCTGGCGCGCATGGAGCTGGCCGGCGTGACGATCGACCGGGACCAGCTCGCCGCCATGAGCGTCGAGTTCGGGGCCACGCTCGCTGACCTGGAGCGGCGCATCTACGAGCTGGTGGGCCACGAGTTCAACATCGGCTCGCCGAAGCAGCTGGAGCAGATCCTGTTCCACGAGCTGAAGCTGCCCGCCACCAAGCGCACGCGGACCGGCTACTCCACGGACGCATCGGTCCTGGAGGAGCTGCGCGACAAGCACGAGGCGGTGGGCCTGATCCTGGAGCACCGCCAGATCTCGAAGCTGAAGGGCACGTACGTCGACGCGCTGCCCGGCCTGGTGGGCGAGGACGGGCGGCTGCACACGACCTATCAGCAGGCCGTGGCCGCTACCGGGCGGCTGTCGAGCGTTGATCCGAACCTGCAGAACATCCCCATCCGCTCGGCGCTGGGCCGCCGCATCCGCCGCGCCTTCGTGGCGCCGCCTGGCAAGCTGCTGCTGGGGGCCGACTACTCGCAGCAGGAGCTGCGCATCCTGGCCCACGTGTCGGGCGATGCCGGGCTGAAGGCCGACTTCGCCGCCCACTCCGACATCCACCTGGCGGCCGCGGCCCGCGTGCTCGGCGTGAAGGCGCAGGACGTGACGCCCCACATCCGCAGCGTCGCCAAGATGATCAACTACGGCATCGCCTATGGCCTCTCGGATTTCGGTCTGGCGGACCGGCTGAAGATCCCGCGCGAAGAGGCGCAGCGCTTCATCGCCGACTACTTCACTGCCTATCCGGGGATCCGCCGCTACACCGTCGAGATCCGAATGCTGGCGCGCGACCAGGGCTTCGTGACGACGCTGCTCGGCCGGCGCCGCTACTTGCCGGAGCTCTCCGCCCGCAACGGGGCGCTGCGCTCCGCCGGCGAGCGGATGGCCATCAACATGCCGATCCAGGGCACCGCCGCCGACGGCATGAAGATCGCCATGGTGCGCATGGACGCGGCCATGCGTGAGCGCGGCATGCGGTCGCGCATGCTGCTGCAGGTGCACGACGAGCTCGTGTTCGAGACCGATGAACAGGAACTGCCCGCCCTGGCGTCGCTCGCCTCCGAGGTCATGGAAGGCGCACTGCCGCTGGACCCGCCGCTGGAGGTCGCGCTGAAGGTCGGCACCGACTGGGAGACCATGGACCGCTACGTCCGCGCGGACGACGGCACGTGGCGCCGCGTACCGAAGTCGGCGGTGGAGGTGGCGCAGGAAGAGGCCGAGGAGGCGATCGCGGAGCCCCTCACTGCCTGATGCCGGAGCTCCCCGAAGTCGAGACCGTCGCGCGGGACCTGCAGCGCTGGGTGACCGGCGCGCAGATCACCGGCGCCGAGGTGCGCTGGGCACGGACCATCCGCCATCCGGAGCCTGCCGAGCAGTTCGCGGCGGAGATCCGCGGCGCCGAGATCCGGCGCGTGGGGCGACGGGCGAAGAGCGTCCTCATCCACCTGGCCGACGGGCGGGTCATGACCGTCGCGCTGCGTATGACCGGCGCGCTGATCGTGGCGCCGCCAGGGACGCCGGACGATCCCTACGCACGCGTCGTCTTCAGCCTGGCCGATGGCCGCGAGCTGCGGTACCGCGACGTGCGCAAGTTCGGGCGCATCGGGCTCTGGGAGGGCGGGGGGCTGCTCACCCGGCGTCGCCGGAAGGGAAAGGCGAAGGTCAAGCGGAGCGTCAGCGCCACGAAGGCGCCGTACCGCGTCGGCGACGTGTTCGGGCGCCACGGGCCCGAGCCGCTGGCCACGACCTTCAGCTCCGCGCGGCTGGCCGAGCGTCTCAAGGGGCGGTCAGGGCGGCTGAAGACGCTGCTGCTCAACCAGTCGTTCATCGCCGGAGTGGGGAATATCTACGCCGACGAGGCGCTGTGGCGGGCGCGGCTGTACCCGCTGCGCCGCGCCGACAGCCTGACACCCGACGAGGTGCGGCGGCTCCATCGGGCCATCCGTTCCGTCCTGCGCCAGGGAATCCAGAACCGAGGCGCGAGCTTCGCCGACTACGTCGGAGCCGATGGCGAGCCGGGAGCCAACGCCGAGCAGCTGGCGGTCTACCAGCGCACCGGCGAGCCGTGCTACCGCTGTGGCCGGACCATCCAGCGCATGGTCATCGGCCAGCGCAGCTCGCACTTCTGCCCGCACTGCCAACCCGCTCCCGCGTCGGAGGAGCCGGCATGAAGGTCATCGGCCTGACCGGCAACATCGGCTGCGGCAAGAGCACGGTGGCCGGCTGGCTGCGCGACATGGGCGTCGCGGTGATCGACCTGGACGCCGTCGCGCGGCAGATCCGGAACAACGACGCCGAGGCGCGCCGCAGGATTGAGGAGCGGTTCGGCACCATCGAGGCGGGGGAGCTGGCGAAGGTCGTGTTCAGCGACCCGGCGGCGCTCGCCGACCTGGAGGCGATCCTCCATCCGCTGGTGCGCAACGAGACGCGCGCCCGGCTGGCGGAGCTGGAGGCGGGCGGCGTGGAGGCGGCCTGCATCGAGGCCATCAAGCTGCTGGAGTCGCCGCTCCACGACCGGTGCGACAGCACCTGGGTCGTGCGCTGCGAGGAGGCCGATGCCGTGCAGCGCGTGGCCGCCGCCCGCGGCATGTCGGAGGCCGATGCGCGCGCACGCCTGGCGAACCAGTCGCCGCAGGACGCGAAGGTGGCTGCCGCGGACGTCGTGCTGGACGGCTCGGCGCCGATCGAGGAGACGCGGCGCCAGGTCGAGGCGGCGTATGCCGCCGTGATGGCCGGCTGACAAACCGAGGGACCGCCCCAGGTGGGCCGGCCCCTCATCCCCGTCGTGGAACGGGTTCTCATGCGCGGCACCCTGGCCGCGCCACGCTCAGCGACCCGCGCGCTGGTCCCGGAACTCGGGCGGCAGCGGAACGGGGAAGCCGTACTCGTCGATCAGCATGTCGATCGTCGACCCGTCGGTCGACGCCGTTCGATCGTCCACATCCGGCCGCAGCACCAGCGTGAACTGGCCGCCGGCGGCCGTCAGCTCGGTGATCTTCTCGGCCGTGGCCAGGTCCGTGCGCAGGATGTAGAGGCCGCCGTTGCGGGCCAGGATGGTCAGCGACTGCAGCGTGACCTTCGTCGACGGGCCGGGAATGAACTCCGCCTGCGTGTTCTCGGCCTGCTGGCCCTTCTGTCCGATCTCCGGGTTGATGGCCATGGTTACGATCAGGTCGACGAGCTGTCCCGGCACCAGGGTGCCGGCCACGGCCTTGTCGTCCGGTACCGAGATGCTGACCGCCCGGAAATCCGGTCCCGAGGGGTCGAACTCCTGGCCGGGCTCAAGGATGGAGTAGGCCTGGCCCTGGGTGTTGGAAGCGAGCATGTTCTGTGTGACCATCTGCCCGGTCAAGATCGTGACGCCCGACACCCGACCGAGCACCGCGTCGATGCGGGTGAAGGCTGACTCGTTGGTGGCGTCCGCGACCACCGAGCGCATGAGGAGGTCACCTTCCTCGATGGGCTTGCGGCCGGGGATGTCGCGGGCAGCGACCACCACCTCACGCAAGGACACGTCCGCGCCCTTCGTCAGGCCGGAGGCCTGCAGGGCGACGAACACGATGCCCGCCACCATGACGGCCATCAGCAGGCCGACGGCGATGTACACCTTCGACCGCTTGCTGTTCTTGTCCGAATACTCGAGTTCCACGACGGGCTCTCCTTGAGGTTGCTGGGTCTACCAGGGCCGCAGTCGCGCGCGCATGGCACGCCGCAGGTTCGGGTTGCTGTGGTCGGCGTACACGCCGGTGACGGCCTTGCCGGAGATGGAGTTCGCGGTGATGTCAGTGACCTGGAAGACCGCAAAGCCGATGACGTCCACGTAGCTGCCGCCGCTGGCCGTGGTGGCGACGGTGAAGGTGATGGGCTGAATGTGCACTACCGACTGCCCGTCGCCGTTGGTGCCGTAGGCCCGGATGTTGAAGCGGTAGCAGCCGGGCGCCAGGCCGACGCTGTTGATGGTCAGGGTGGAGAGCGCTCCGCTGCCCGACGAAGTCGGCGCCACCGACGACGCGCTGAAGGTCAGCTGGCCGGCGCCGATCGAGGCTGCCCCGAACGAGCAGTCAGTGAACGACGAGCTGTCGACGCCGAGGGTCACCGCGCTGCCGCCGGAGCCCCACTTGGTGCCGCTGGCGCTGGTGGTTGAGACGTAGACCGGGATGGAAGCGCTGCCGCCCATCGCAGCGATGGTCGCCGAGGTGGTGGAGTTGGCCAGGCTGAAGTCGCGGACCGCCCCGCCGACCTTGACCGGCACCGGCATGCGGCGTGTCTGGAAGTACGGGTTGCCGGAGTGACCCTCCAGCCAGACGGTGTAGATGCCGGCCGGGACGGCGTTGGTGCGGATGCCGCTGGTGCCGACCGTGGTGCCGTTCTTGTTCGGGATGAAGACGTCGGTCGACCAGGTGGGCTGGTTCATGTCGCCGGCCGCCGGTGGAGTAACCGCCGGGTCCGGCAGGATGTCCCACTCGGGATGTCCGACGTCGGCCGCCGCCGCGTCGCCGTGCAGGTGCAGGGTGACCGTGCTGCTGAACGCGTCGTTGCGCGAAACCGTGAAGTTCGGCCCATTCACCGGGCCGCCGGCGGAGGCCAGCGTGAACGCGCTTGGCGGCGAGATGGCGAAGTCGGGGATCTGCATCACCGTCCCGTTGTAAACGGCCAGCAGCAGCCGATCGCCGACGTTGTAGACGTCCTCGAAATTGCCGACCACCATCGACGTGTCGTTGCCGGACAGAACGGCCACCTGGTCGTTCGGATCCGCCGGGCTGGTGACGGGCGGGAACATCGGCCCCGGATAGCCGGTCAGCAGGTAGTCCCCCTCCTTGTTCTTGAGGGTGTTCACGTTGGTGCCCGCCGTCACGCCGTTGTAGTAGACGCGCGAGGTGGTCGACTGGAAGTTGCGGACGTCCAGGGCAACGAAGCCGCGGAACGAGCTGTCGTTGGCTGCCTTGGCGCCAGGCCCGTACAGTTCGAATGCAGGGCCGGGATCGGCCTCGCTCGCCGGCGTGCGCCCGCCGTAGCCCAACACGCTGACCGCGTCGACCGCGCCGGTGGCGCTCGTGCCGCTGGTGGCGAGGAAGTCGGTGAAGCCGGCGCCGGGACCGGGTGCGCCCTCGTAGCGGCGAGCCACGATCGGGAGGGCCGGGCCACCCTGCAGCTCGCAGCGCGCTCGGGCGCTGGTGTCGAGCGTTGGGACGCCGACCACCCGGGCCAGGGTGGTGTCGATCGTCGAGGAGATCGCGACCCGGACGGAGGTGCTGCTGATCAGGATTCCGCTCTTCAGGTAGGCCGGGTCGCCGGCGTGGCCGTCCTCGTAGACGCGGGCGTTGTCCGGTGCGATAAGCGCGCTGGCGCCGGCCGGCGAGCGCTCGATGTTGATGCGTGCCACGGTTCGCCCCTCGGTCGAGGCGGCGTTGTCCGATGCCCCGTCGATCAGCGCCTTGCAGGTGGCCAGCGCGGCGGCATCGGCGGCGGTCTGGATGTGCCGCTGCTCGGCGTTCTGGCGCCCGAAGTCGATCGCCACGCCGGCGAAGCCCATCAGCACCACCAGCAGCACCGCGAACATGACGAGCACCTGGCCCCGTGGGGACGGCATCAGTTCACCACCATGGTGGCCGTCACCTGCTGCGAGAAGCGGCCGTTCGAGTCCTGGCCGATGAGCGCGCCGATGAACGGCACGATGATGTCGGAGCGGTACGTCAGCGTGACCCTCAGCAGGCAGGCGTCGCGGGTGTCGGGGATGCAGTTCGTGTCCGGATCCGTGGTGTCCGGGCAGTCGCCGTCCGGCGTGGTGATGTGGTCGCAGTAGGAGATCGACAGGTCGCCGTTCACCTGGCCGTCGCCGCTCGGCGTGGGACAGGCGCCGGTGCCGGTCTGGGTGGTCACGAAGTACGGCGAGGAGGCGCTCAGGAAGCCCATCGACTGGCGGGCGGCGTCCACCACGTCGCCGCAGCGCTCGGCGTCGTTCCAGGCCTTGGTGTGCGAGTTGTCGTAGACGTACACGGTGCCGGCGCGCGCCGCCTCGCGGGCCGCGTTGGTGAGCGTCACGTTCGCCCCGAACAGGAGGCCGAACTGGATGATGCCGACCACCAGCAGCAGGACCGGCAGCAGGACGGCGGCGAACTCGACCAGGGCCTGGCCACGCGCCGCGCCCGCGGTGCGCCGCCAGGGAATCCGCCCCCGGCCAGGCGACAGGACACGGCCGACCCGTGGAAGGGCCGGCCGGCTGCGGCGAAGCCGAAACCGAGCACGCGTGGGCATCGGCGCCAATGTAGGTAGGGGGAGCGCGCGGTCCTATAGGCCGCTCGGGTACTCCGGCATCGGTACCGATGGAGGTTCCGGTAACATTTGTGACGCCCCGCCCGGCCCCGACATCCTGAGCCCACCATGCCCGATCTGAAGGTCAACGCCCCCTACGAGCCGACCGGTGATCAGCCCCAGGCGATCGCCGCGCTGGCTGATGGCCTGGCAGCTGGGCTGAAGCACCAGGTGCTGCTGGGCGCGACGGGAACCGGCAAGACGTACACCGCGGCGAAGGTCATCGAAGCGGTCCAGAAGCCGACCCTGGTCATGGCGCACAACAAGACGCTCGCCGCGCAGCTCTACCAGGAGTTCCGCGAGTTCTTCCCGGACAACGCGGTCGAGTACTTCGTCAGCTACTACGACTACTTCCAGCCGGAGGCCTACCTGCCGCGGTCGGACACGTACATCGAGAAGGACTCGAGCCGCAACGACGAGATCGACCGCCTGCGCCACAACGCCACGCGGGCGCTGTTCGAGCGGCGCGACGTGATCATCGTGGCCTCGGTGTCGTGCATCTACGGCATCGGCGCCCCCATCGACTACGGCGCCACCGTGCTCAACCTGAAGGTGGGAGGCCGATACCGCCGCGACGGAGTGCTGCGCCACCTGGTCGACCTGCAGTACGAGCGCAACGATGCAGTCCTGACGCGCTCGAAGTTCCGGGTGCGCGGCGACGTCCTGGAGTTCGCGCCGGTGTCCGGCGACTACATCGTGCGGGTCGACTTCTTCGGCGACGAGATCGAGCGCATCGTGGAGGTGGACGATCTGACCGGCGAGGTGCTCGCCGAGCGGCCGGAGACGAACATCTATCCCGCCACGCACTACGTCACCCCGCGCGACAAGCTGCTGGTGGCGATCGACGACATCCAGGCCGAGATGGAGGAGCGCACCGCCCAGCTGCGCGCCGAGGGACGTGACCTCGAGGCAGCGCGCCTGCAGCAGCGCACGCAGTTCGACCTGGAGATGATGCGCGAGGTCGGCTTCTGCTCCGGGATCGAGAACTACTCCCGGCACCTGGCCCGGCGCGA
>DASSNI010000132.1:0-4667 GCA_035701385.1 Candidatus Limnocylindria bacterium
CTCGGTCATCGGCGTGTCGACGTACCCCGGGCACACCGCGTTGACGGTGACGCCCGTGCGGGCCAGCTCGGCGGCCGCCGCGCGCACCAGCCCCAGCACCCCGTGCTTGCTGGCCACGTAGGCGGACTGCAGCGGCACCGCCCGCTCGCTGAGGGCGGATCCCACGTTGATGATCCGGCCGCTGCGTCGCGGCTTCATGTGGCCGACGGCCACCTTGCAGCCGTACATCTGGCCCAGCAGGTTGACGGCGATGACGCGCTCCAGCTCGTCGGGCGTCATCTGCTCCACGGTGGCGTAGACGCTCACCGCGGCGTCGTTGACCCAGGTGTCGATGCGGCCGAAGCGCTCCACCGCGCGCTCGCCCAGGCGCTGCACCTGGGCGAACTCGGCGACGTCGGTGAGCACGACCTCAGCCTCTCCGCCCAGGCGCTCCACCTCTCTTGCCAGCTCCTCGAGCGCCTCCTGGTTACGGGCGGCCAGCACCAGCTGCGCGCCCTCGCGGGCCATCTGCAGCGCCGTCTCGCGGCCGATGCCGGAGGAAGCGCCGGTGATGACGACCGCCTGGTCGCCAAGGGGAATGCGCATGGGCAACCGCTACTCGCGGGGCCTCTGAGCCGGGGTGGCGCCAGGGGTGGCTCCGCCGCCGACGTGCCGAGCCGGCTCGCCGGTCAGCGAGCTGGAGGCGTTCACGTTCGCGCCCTCGTCCACGCCGACGCCGAGGCGGTCGACCAGCTCACCGCCCAGCCAGGCGGTGACCGTGGCCAGCCCCAGGCCGACGAACGAGAAGACGTACGCCGCCGCACTGGGCTCGTACGTCTCGTTCAGGCGCAGGAACCAGCTGATCGCGAACAGCATGACGACCGCCACGTTGCCGCCTCCATGCAGGAGGCCGATGCGCTTCGCGCGGGTCTCCTTCGGGATGTTCAGCCAGTCGATGAATCCGAAGATCGCCGCCAGCAACCCGCCCACGATGCCGAGCGACATGTTCCAGAAGGCGATGCTGTTGAAGACCTCGTCGTCCACGAACAGATAGACAATGTCGAAGATGACCGCTGCCGAGAGCAGTCCCAGCGGCACCACGATGAGCATCGGATGAATGGGATGTCCCAGGAACTTGACCCTGCTTTCCATTGACCACACCTCTCCCTCGTCCGCGGCTGTGCGCGGTGGCCGCGTGGAAGGGCGTTGCAAAGGTGGTGCCACCGGCGCCGTAGAGCGTCCGGGTCTCGTTATGCTCCAATTGGGGCATGACGACGTCAGACGCCAAGGGCTCGGCGCTCACCGATCGCGGCGCCATGGAATGGTCGGCAGCGGAGGAACGGCTGGCGAACCCGAATGCCGGTCGCACGTACTGGCTGGCAACGGTCCGCAGGGACGGGGCGCCGCACCTGATGCCGGTCATCGGCACCTGGGATGACGGGACGATGTACGTCCTGACCGGGGCGGGGAGCCAGAAGGGTCGCAACCTGGCGCACGAGAGCCGATGTGTGATCGGGGTCAGCGCGGTCGCCGAGCTGCCCTCCATGGATGTCATCCTCGAGGGCCGCGCCGAGCGTATCGCGGACGAAGCCGGGCTTCGCCGTGTGGCTGAGATGCTGGGCACGAAGGGCAACTGGCCGCTCGAAGTCGTCGAGGGCGGGCTGAGCGGGCCACACGCACCGACCGCGGGGCCGCCGCCGTATGCCGTCTACCGCGTGACGCCGTCCAAGGTCTTCGCCCTGCCGGGCACGGAGGGCATGTTCAACTTCAAGCCCGAGGACCTCCCTGCTCCGACCCGCTTCGACTTCGGCTAGCCGGGTCGCGCGAACCTATCGCGAATTCCCGTGGGACGGGACCAACGACGAAGAAGCGGCGAATTCGCGTGTCCAGGGCTGGTTTGTTGTCGGAAATTCTCGCGGCACGGGAATCCGCGACAGGAAAGCGGCTCCTCTTGTTCGTTGGTCCCGCCGGGCGGGAATCGGCGACAAACAGCCAGGGGCGCTAGAGGCGGACCCGCGGAGGAGTGGCGCGGTCGAAGGTGTGGACGGTGTCGCTGAAGCGCACCACGCCGCGCTTGTAGCTCATCAGCAAGGAGTGGGTGCGCGCGCCGCCGCCGAAGAAGCGCACGCCGCGCAGCAGCTCGCCGTCGGTGACGCCGGTGGCCGAGAAGACGACCTCCTCGCCCGAGGCGAGGTCATTCGTGAAGTAGACGCGCTCGGTGTCGTCGACGTCGACGCCCATGCGGCGCGCGCGCTCCTTCTCCTCCTCGGACCGCCACGCGAACTGGCCCTGGATCTCTCCGCCCAGGCACTTCAGGGCGGCAGCGGTGAGCACGCCCTCCGGCGCGCCGCCGATGCCCATCACCGCGTGCACGCCGGTGCCGGAGACTGCCACGGAGATGCCGGCGGTGAGATCGCCGTCGGAGATGAGCTTGATCCGGGCGCCGGTGGCCCGCACGTCGGCGATCAGCTGCTCGTGGCGTGGCCGGTCCAGGATCACGACAGTGATGTCCCACGGCCCGCGGCCCAGCCGCTCGGCGATCGTGCGGATGGTGACCTCGACCGGATCGTTGATGCTGACGTGGCCGGCGACCTGCGGCCCCACGATCAGCTTGCGCAGGTACGTGTCCGGCGCGTGCATCAGACCGCCCGGCTCGGCCGCGGCGAGCACGGCCGTGGCGTTGGCGCTGCCCGTGGCCACCAGGTTGGTGCCCTCCAGCGGGTCAACCGCGATGTCGACCTCGATGGCGGCCTCCGGGTTGACCACCTTCTCGCCGATGTAGAGCATCGGCGCCTCGTCGCGCTCCCCCTCACCGATGACGATCGTCCCGCTGATCTCCGACTCGTCCATGGCGCGGCGCATCGCCTCCACCGCGGCGTGGTCCGCGGCCTCGCGGTCGCCGCGGCCCATCAGGCGGGCAGCCGCGATGGCGCCTGCCTCGGTGGCTGCGACGGCCTCGCCGGCGATGAGTCGGTCCATCAGTCCATCGGCTCCATCGGCTCTGGCTGATCAGTGCCGGAAGTGGCGCCGGCCGGTGAAGACCATGGCCATGTGATGGCGATCGGCCACCTCGATGGCCATCTCGTCGCGGATGCTGCCGCCCGGCTGGATGATGGCCGTCACCCCGGCCTGTGCCGCGATCTGGATACCATCGGGGAAGGGGAAATACGCGTCACTGGCCATGACCGAGAGGGGAGCGCGCTCGCCCGCCTTGCGGAGCGCGACCTCGACGCTCACGACGCGCGACGGCTGGCCGGCTCCCATGCCCACCATGGCGTGCTTCTTGGCCAGCACGATGGCGTTCGACTTCACGTGCCGCACCGCCCGCCAGGCGAAGAGCAGGTCCGTCAGCTCCTCGAGCGTGGGGCGTCGCTGGGTGACGACCTGCAGCTTGTTGCGATCCTCCTCCAGGTTGTCGAAGGTCTGCAGCAGCAGTCCGCCGCCGATGCGCTTGAAGTCGAAGTTGCCGATCCCCATTTCCGGGTCGTCGTGGTCGTTGGGCGGCACCTCGATGATCTCGAAGCCCTTCTTGGTGCGCAGGATCTCGAGCGCCTCGGCCGTGTAGCCGGGCGCCACGATGGCCTCGAAGAAGCCCGGGCGAATGGCTCGCGCGGTCCCCTCGTCCACCACCCGGTTGGCGCCGATGATCCCGCCGTACGCACTCACGGAGTCGCCCTCCAGGGCCAGGCGGAACGCCTCGGCCAGGTCGACGACGCTCGCCAGGCCGCAGGGATTGCCGTGCTTCACGATCGTGACGGCCGGTGTCTTGAAGTCAGAGGCGATCGCCCAGGCAGCATCCAGGTCCAGCAGATTGTTGAAGGAGAGGTCCTTGCCGGCGATCTGCCGCGCGCGGCTGATGCTGGTCTTGAACTGGGCGGGGTCCGCGTAGAAGGCGCCCAGCTGGTGCGGGTTCTCGCCGTAGCGCAGGTCGGCCTTCTTCTCCACCACCAGCGTCAGCCGGCTGGGGAACAAGGTGCCGGCCTGCTGGTTCAGGTAGCTGGAGATCTGCGCGTCGTACGCGGCGGTCAGCGCGAACGCCTCGGCGGCCAGCTTCTGGCGCGTCTCGGGACTGACCGTGCCCTGCGCCTTCAGGTCGCGTAGGACGCTGGCGTACTGGGTCTTGTCCGACACGGCGGCCACGCCCGGGAAGTTCTTGGCCGCGGCCCGCAGGAGGGAGACGCCGCCGATGTCGATCTGCTCAAGCGCGCCGTCCAGCGTGGTGTCGGCCTGGCGCACGGTCTCGGCAAACGGGTAGAGGTTGACGACCACGATGTCGATCTGCTCGATGCCGTGCTCCGCCAGCTGGGCCAGGTGATCCGGCTGGTCCCTGCGAGCGAGCAGGCCGGCGAAGATCTTGGGGTGGAGCGTCTTGACGCGGCCGCCCAGGATCTCCGGCGAATCGGTCAGGTCCGCGACCGCGTTGACCTCGATCCCGTTCTCGCCAAGGTGGCGGCGGGTGCCGTCGGTGGCGTAGCAGTCGACGCCGGCCTCCGTCAGGCCGCGGGCGAGCTCAACGATCCCTTCGCGGTCCGAGACGGAGAGCAGGGCGCGCAATCGACGACCTCGAGATTCAGTGTGACTGGTGGGCGCTGGCAGCCGGTGTGCCTCGTGTGATTGCCTCGTGGAGGAGTCCGGTCGCGGCCGCGGCAGCCGTCAGATTATACCGATGCCAATGATGGCCGACGGCC
>DASSNI010000133.1:0-8098 GCA_035701385.1 Candidatus Limnocylindria bacterium
GCCGGTCGCGCTGACCGTCGGCGCGGCACTGACCCTGGGCGTGGCCGCTGCCGCGCGCCTTGCCGAGGGCCTCACGTCGGGCCGCCTCGCGGACCTGGTCGAGTGCACCGCGCTCGCCTCGCTGGCGGCCGGCCTGGCGGCGGGCGTGTTCCATGCCGCCTCCCAGCCCACTACCTTCCCCGACGGCGGCCTGCCGCTGGCTATGCTGGTGTGCGGCCTGCTCCTGCTCGCCGCCCGGCTGACGCCCCCGCTGCAGCTGACCGCCAGCGGTCGACGGGTGGCGCTGGTCACGGTCCTCGTCATCGTCGAGGCCGTGCTGGCCGCCTCGCTGTTCGCGCCGATTCCCCAGGACGTCGCCCCGTGGATGAGCGCCGCTGCGGCAGCCGCGGCAGCCGCCGGCAGCATCCCGGGCCCGGTCCTGACCGGTGGTCTGCTGGCGGGCGCGTTCGCCGGCATGACGGCCATCCGGCCCGGGGCGCTGGACGCGGCCGCTCCGCTGGCCGCCATGATGGCCGCCGCCGTAGCCGCCACCTGGCCGGGCACGGCGCGCGACGACGCAGATGAGGCGTCCGCGCCCGAGCCGATCACCCACACTGCCCTCGTGCCGCCCGCTCCCCGACCGACCCGCGCGACCGGCGGCCTGGACGACGAGGCGCTGCGGCTGGCGCGCGAGCTGCGCGGCACCATCGAGGAGCTGCTGCAGGCGCGGCACACCATCGAGCTGCAGCGCATGGAGCTGGCGCGCACCGCCGCCCAGGATCCGCTGACCGGGGTCGCCAGCCGGCGAGAGCTGCTGGAACGGCTGACGGTCGAGGTGGCCGAGGCGCGGCGCTACAGCCACCCGGTGGCGGTGGTGCTGGTGGACATTGACGGCTTCGCGGAACTGAACCACGCCCACGGCCTGGCCATCGGCGATGCGGTCCTGCGCGACGTGGCGCTGCGCCTGCGGGTGCGCACCCGCGCGGCGGACGCGCTCGGCAGGGTGGGCGCGGACAGCTTCCTGGTGGTGGTGCCCCACACCGATGAGCGCGGCGCGGCCGTCTTCGCCGACGCGGTGCGCCGCACCCTGGCCGGACGGCCGGTCGGGACCGATGCCGGCGAGATCGACCTGTCGGTGTCGATCGGAGTGGCCTTCATGGAACCGGGCATGGAGCTCACCACAGAGCAGCTGCTGGCCGCCGTCGACGAGGCGCTGGCCTCGGCTCGCGCTGCCGGTGGCAACCGGATCGCCTTCGACCGGCGCCATGGCCTGGTGCGGCTCGAGGAGCGCCGGGCCGGTGGATCGGCCGATACGGGGCGCGACGCGTCCGCCGGCTGACCTGGCTGTAATACATCGGCTGAAAGCCGTCATTGCCGCGGAGACCCGCCTGAGCGCGGATTCCCGCCCGGGCAGTCCATCGGCTTATCCACAGGTGTCATACAATCTGTGGGCATACTCCGTGGATAACCCCGTAGGCAGGCCAGCCGCGAACTGGCACCGTGAGACCCGCATGCCGACCACGTCACCCGCGCTGTCCGCCCGCCTGATCTTTCCCACCAAGGAGATCGTGGAGGAGTACTACCTCCCGATCATCTACACCGCCTGCCGCACCTGCTATTCCGAGCAGCTGCCGGACCAGATCTGGGACAAGGCGGTGTCGCGCCAGGTCGCCGACGAGAAGCAGCAGTCGCTGGTCCGCAAGGTCATGGAGTCGGGGCACGGGTCGACCATCGAGCACGTGAACTTCACCTTCGCCATCAGCGGCGTGACCCGGACGCTCAGCCATCAGCTGGTGCGCCATCGGGCCGGGACCGCCTTCGACCAGCAGTCGCAGCGCTACGTCAGCTTCAAGAAGCGCGACAACTACACCGTCCCAGACTCGATCGCCAACGGCGAGCTGCCGGACGACCTGGCCGGCCGCTTCCAGCAGGCCATCGACGACAACCTGGAGCTGTACGGGCAGCTGCTGCAGGCCGAGGTGCCGGCCGAGGACGCGCGCTTCATCTTCCCGAACGCCATGCAGACCAACATGATCATGACGGTCAACCTGCGGCAGCTGATCCATATGTCGGGGCTGCGCCTGTGCACGATGGCGCAGTGGGAGATCCGCCAGCTGTTCAAGCAGATCCGCCACGAGATCTTCCGGGTTAGCCCGTTCTTCGGCTCCTTCCTGGCGCCGAAGTGCATCCCGCTCGGCTACTGCGACGAGATGGGGAACCGCGACGAGCACTGCCGCATTCGCCCGCACCGCGACACGGTCATGGCCGTGTGGGAGGCCTACCGCGGTGGCAGCCTGGAGGAGAAGGACGGTCCGGTGGTGCCCGAGACCTCGCCCTTCCGCCCGCGCCAGCGTCGCGCGCCGCTGCCCATCACCTCGGACGACGTGGTGCCCGAGCACCCGGTGGCGGTGGCCAGCGAATCGGCCGGAGACGCCGACCGCGTCTAGGCCGGCACCCTAGTTGTCGGGCGAGATCCCATCGCCCAGGGTGAAGCGGCGCAGCTCCTCGTCCGCCTCGTCGGCCGCGCGGCGACCCTCGGCCACCAGGAACGAGGCCATGCGCGACGAGTCGACGATGAGCAGCGTCCTGCCGCGCTCGTTCTGGTCGAGCACGATGCGATCGTCGCCGTGGAAGCTGATCGACCAGTTGGCCTGCAGCTGCACCAGCTCGGCGGTCACGACCTTCTCGCTGAAGTACCAGTCCAGGAACGCAGCGTTCAGCGCTGCCACCACGTCGCGCAGCTGGAGCGTGGTGTTGCGCGGCAGGCGCGACATGAAGTGCACGATCCGCAGCCGCGCGAAGGGGTCGCCGCTGCGGGCGATCTGGGGCGGCGCGACCCCGGGATCGGGCATGCCGTCGGGTGCAGCGGCCAGGCGCAGCCCGGCAGCTCGTTCGCTGGTCATCGGTCACGAGTCTGACGGCTCGCGGCGCAGGCTGCCACCGCGCTGGCCGGGTCCTGCCACGGTGCCCGGATGCAACGGCCCTGCCTAGTACTCTCGGGCAGTTGGAGCGGTCGGCCCAGCCGCGTAGCCTTGGGTGCACGGACCGCGCGCTGTCCCGCGGCCGCCGAAGCACGAAGGACTCCATGACGTTCTGGAATTGGCGCCGCGGCACGTCGACCGCCACGTCCGGCACGGCGGCAGTGGCCCTCTCGCCGGACCTGGCTCCCATCGAGCTGTACACCGCGGACACGCGGATCGTGGGCTGGATCGCGGCCAATGGACGGCGCGTGACCGATCTCCTCAACGGGCAGGACGAGCTGCGCCTGTGGCAGCCCAGCCCCGGCCCCATCGAGCCCCCCGCCTCGGTGCGCGATGCGGCGCCGGAGGTCGAGGAGTCCGGCGAGTGGCAGTCGGTGCTCACCGAGCAGCTGATCCTGGCCATGCCGCCCGAGTGGCGCGCGTCGCGGCAGCTGCGCCTGCACCGCAAGCTGCGCCGGGTGGCGGTGTCCGCCGGCCCGTTCAGCGTGACCGGCAACCTGCACCTCGTGCCGGGAGCCGAGCCGGGTCCGGAGCTGCTGCAGCGCGGCCCGCGCTTCCTGCCGCTCACCGAGGCGTACATCCTGCACAACGGCGAGCCGCCGTTCGAGCACGTGGTCAGCGTGGTGATCGTCAACACCGCCCACGTCGCACAGCTGGTCCCGCTCGTCACCCTGGCCTGATCCACCCCAGCCGTCGCGCATATCGCCGAGAGTGATTGCGGGCGCCGTTCCGTCTCTTGATGCGGCTCCCTTCGCCGATTTCACCGACTCCCTTCGCCGATTTCACCAAGATGTCGCGCAGGTGATCGGCCGCAGTGTTAACGGGGACGGAAATGCGGCGCGCGGGCGGGCTTTGGGAAACGTTCGGCGTGAGAGCGACCGCGGATAGCACTGGTACCGATCGGTTGGCGGCCTAGGACGCACCGGCCAGCGCGAGACCCGTTGACTCCCCCGGGTAAGCGGCCAGTAAGCCGCCGTGCGAACACTGGTGGCGATGGGAAGAGGCCGGTATACCCGGAAGAGAAGGACTTCGGGCCAGTCGCTCGCGGATGAACGCGTGGCACAGCTGGCCCGTGCACTCGGGCGATCGCTACGCGATGCGCGACTTGCTGCCCGCAGGACCCAGCGAGAGGCAGCGATGGATGCGGGCATTGCCCAGTCGACCTGGAGCGCGATGGAACGAGCGCTTGCTGCGACCCTTTCGTTGCGGGTCTGGATGCGTGCGACCCATGCCGTAGGCGCCGACCTCCACGCCTACCTGGACCAGGTATCGGCGGCCCAACGACCGCGCGATTCGGTGCACCTGCGGCACCAGGAGCTGCTCGCAAGTGTCGCCTCGGAGGGTGGCTGGCGTGTCCGACCGGAGGCCGAAACCGGTAGCGGATTTGCCGATCTGGTGCTCGCGCGCCCGGGCGACGCGGCGCTCATCGAAATCTGGGATTGGGTGCCGGACGTCGGTGACGCATTCCGCTCGTGGCGGCGCAAGAGGGAGCACCTCGAGGCGTCGCACGTCACAGAGGACGACGTACGGGTGAGCGGGTTGTGGGTCCTGCGAGGTACGCGCCGCAATCGGACGCTGCTGCGGGACCATCCCGCTCTCTTTCGGGCGCAGTTCCCCGGCTCCGGCGCGGCCTGGCTGGGAGCACTCAGTGATCCATCGCGCCCGATGCCGCTCGAGCCGGCCATCCTCTGGGTGTCTGTCGATGGGAGGAGGCTCTGGCCTGCGCGCCTGTGACGGCGGAAGCACAACCTGCGAACCCATCCGGTGACGCGATAATCGGCGGACCAGATGGCCGTCCTGCGCTCCTCCATCGACCCCGACACCGAGGCGTACGCCGCCAACGAGGCGGCGATGCGCGCGCTGGTCGCCGATCTGCGTCAGCGAACCCAAGCCGTCGCCGGCCGCGGTGCGGGTGGCGACGAGCGCTCCATTGCCCGTCACAGGGAGCGCGGCAAGCTGCCGGTGCGGGAGCGCGTGGAGCGGCTGATCGACCCTGGCAGCGCCTTCCTGGAGCTCTCCGCCCTGGCGGCAAGCGACATGTACGACGGGGACGCGCCGGGGGCCGGCATGGTGACGGGCATCGGGCGGGTGGAGGGCGTCGAGTGCGCCATCGTGGCCAACGACGCGACGGTGAAGGGCGGCACGTACTACCCCATCACGGTGAAGAAGCATCTCCGGGCGCAGGAGATCGCCCTGGAGAACCGGCTGCCGTGCATCTACCTGGTCGATTCGGGCGGCGCGTTCCTGCCGCTGCAGGACGAGGTGTTCCCGGATCGCGAGCATTTCGGCCGCATCTTCTACAACCAGGCCAACCTCAGCGCGCGCGGCATCCCGCAGATCGCGCTGGTCATGGGCAGCTCCACCGCCGGCGGCGCCTACGTGCCGGCCATGTCCGATGAGACGGTCATCGTCAAGGGCACCGGAACCATCTTCCTGGGCGGTCCGCCGCTGGTGAAGGCGGCCACCGGTGAGGAGGTCAGCGCCGAGGACCTGGGCGGGGCCGAGGTCCACACCGTGACCAGCGGCGTGGCCGACCACTACGCGCTGGACGACGAGCACGCCATCGCCATCGGCCGCCAGATCGTGCGCGGCCTGGCCTGGCGCAAGCCGGAGCCGCCGTGGGAGCGCGCCGAGCCGGCGGACCCATCGGCCAATCCGGACGAGCTGTACGGCGTCATCCCGGCGGACAGCCGGCAGAGCTACGACGTCCGTGAAGTCATTGCCAGGCTGGTGGACCGCAGCGAGTTCCACGAGTTCAAGGAGCGCTACGGCGAGACGCTGGTGTGCGGCTTCGCGCATCTCGACGGCTATCCCATCGGCATCCTGGCCAACAACGGCATCCTCTTCAGCTCTTCCAGCCTGAAGGGAGCGCACTTCGTGGAGCTGGCCAGCCAGCGGCGCATCCCGCTCCTCTTCCTGCAGAACATCACGGGCTTCATGGTCGGCCGCGAGTACGAGGCCGGTGGCATCGCCAAGGACGGTGCGAAGCTGGTCACCGCGGTGGCCACCACCGCGGTGCCGAAGTTCACGGTCATCATCGGCGGCTCATTCGGCGCCGGAAACTACGGGATGGCCGGGCGCGCCTACTCGCCGCGGCAGCTGTGGATGTGGCCGAACGCGCGGATCAGCGTCATGGGCGGTCCCCAGGCAGCCCGCGTGCTGTCCACGGTGCGCACGGACTTGGAGACCGATGCGGAGCGCGACGCCTTCGAGACACCGATCCTGGCCGAATACGAGCGCCAGGGCTCGCCCTACTACTCGACCGCGCGGCTGTGGGACGACGGCGTGATCGATCCGGCCGACACCCGGCGGGTGCTGGCCATGGGCATCAGCGCTGCCTTGAATGCGCCGATCCCCGAGTCGCGCTTCGGCGTGTTCCGGATGTAGCGCCGGGCTTTGCTAGGCTGCCCCTCGTGACGCCCGACGCCCCGCGCCCCGGCTCGCACGACCGCTCCACGCCCACCGGCACGCTGGAGGAGTCGGCCGCCTCGCTCTTCGAGGCCATGCTGGCCGCCCGTGATGCAGAGGAGCGCGGCGAGCAGGATCCGCGCACGCTGCGCGACTTCTACCGCGCCCTGATGAGCGGAACGCTGCTGCTGCCGGTGCCGCCGGAGCACGGCGACGAGGCTAAGGCGGCGCTCGAGTCGGCGGTGAACGACGATGCCGAGGTCGAGATCAGCGTGATGCTGGCGGCCGATGCCGACGGACAGGCCATCAGCGTCTGCTTTGCGTCGTTCGCGGCGCTGTCCGCCTGGGCGCCACGCGGCACGGCCTCCCTGCCGATTCCGGCGCGCATCGCCGTCAGCAACATGGCCGCGGCCGGCGTGCCGGCCATCATGGATCCAGCCGGGCCGATCCCCTACCGCTTCGAGACCGACGAGCTGGCGGCACTGGCTGCCGGCCGTATGCCGGGCAGCGACGAGCCGCTGTTCCGCACCCCGGCGGCCACCTCGGTGCGGCTTCGCCTGCCTGGCCCCGAGACGGTGGACCTCGAGCGCTCGCTGGCGGCATCGCTGGCCGGCACCGATGTCGAGGCCGCCTGGCTGGTGGAGTCGGAGAGCGGCGGGCGACGCCGGCTCATGCTCGGCCTCGTGGGCAGCGAGGGAGCATCGGCAACGGTCGACGTGCCGGACGAGACCGACGTGGTGTGGCTGGAGGAGCCACTGCTCGGTTCGGTGCGAGCCATGGCCGAGCCCTTCTACCGGCGGGGACGCCGATGACTGGCGGAGGGGCCGTGGTCCGCGTCGAGCGTGACGGCGCCGTCGCCCGCGTGACCCTCGACCGGCCCGAGGTTCGCAACGCGTTCAACGCCGAGCTCATCTCTCGACTGCACGACGCCTTCGCCGAGCTGGCCGAGGAGCCGCCGGACCGGCTGCGCGCCGTGCTGCTGGCCGGTGCCGGCCCAGCGTTCTGTGCCGGGGCCGACGTGACCTGGATGCGTGCCTCGCTCGAGCTGTCGGTGGCGCAGAACGAGGCGGACGCCAGCCGCATGGCCGACATGCTGGAGACGATCGACGCCTGCCCGGTGCCGGTCATCGGCCGGATCCACGGGGCAGCGCTGGGCGGCGGCATGGGCCTCTGCGCCGTGGCCGACGTCGTGCTGGCCACGGCGGACACCGTCTTCGGCTTCACCGAGACCCGGCTGGGCATCCTGCCGGCGGTGATCAGCCCGTTCGTACTGCGCCGCATCGGGGAAGGGCAGGCGCGGGCGCTGTTCCCGACCGGCGAGCGCTTCGATGCCGAGCGCGCTCTGCGCATCGGGCTGGCGCACGAGGTGCTGGACGACGAGGCGGCCCTCGACGCCCGGGTGGAGGCGGTGATTGCCGGCCTCCTTGCGGCAGGGCCGACGGCGGCGCGTGCCGCCAAGGCCATCATCCGCAATCAGCGCGGCCTGGAGCCGCGCGCCGCGCGGCAGCTGACCGTGGAGGCGATCGCGCGCCAGCGTGTGTCGCCGGAGGGACAGGAGGGCCTGACCGCGTTCCTGGAGAAACGGCCCCCGAGCTGGGACTAGGGACGCCGGTCGCCTGGGCGACCGGCGTGGACGACCCAGCTTGGACCAGGACTTGCGACAATCGCGACGTGAGCCGTGAGCCATCGGGCAGCCTGACCCCCCGCGAGGTCGCCGACGAGCTGGGTGT
>DASSNI010000134.1:0-6749 GCA_035701385.1 Candidatus Limnocylindria bacterium
CACACGTCGCGGCCGGATCGAGCCTACGCCGGGGAGTCGGCCGCCATGGTGTGCGATGACGGCGCGCGGCCGGTGATGTCGTACCAGCGTTCCCTGGCGCGCCAGAGCGCCATCTTCAGGCCGTTGGCCGGCACCGTCCCCAGCGTGTAGGCGAGGCGGTCCCCGCCGGCCAGCGTCGGGTTGCTGCGCTCGTAGCCAAGCTTCGCCATGGCATCCCCGGCGGCCGCCTCCATGAAGGCAACCTGGCGCGGACTCAGAACCTCCCGGAAGCGCCCCACCGAGCGCGGTGAGATCTCGCCGACCGCGAAACGGCCGAAGGAGCTGTTGCCGCCGGCGTCGCGGAAGTCCTCCGCCCCGCCCAGACCCAGCATGGCAGGCTCAAACGCCTCGCCGATGAACTCGCACAGCTTGCGCATCTCCCCTTCAGGGTCGTGCACGATGTCCTCGTAGCGCACGACCCGGTAGCGCCCCGGGTAGCGCTCGGCGTTGGCCGCCCCCAGCTCCGCCGAGGCCAGCCAGGCCGCCGTGGCCGATCCCACCCCGCCCCGCTGGGAATGCCAGCGCTTCAGCACGGAGGCATAGCGGTCACGCGGGTCGCGGACGATGTGCACGATCCGGGCATCCGGGAAGCATTCGTACACGCGCTCGGTGTAGCGCTCGGTGTGCAGCGACTTGTCGCCCCATCGGCTTCGCCCGAGCCGCTCGGCGTGCTGCCGCTCCATCAGGTCGAAGAGACGGCACGAGGTGCGCGCACCGGACTTGAAGTCACGCTCCAGCCGCTCGAAATCGAGCTCGAGCTTACGGTGGCGCCGATAGCGCCGCATCGCATCCATGATGCGCGCCAGGTTGTCATCGCGCTCCAGGTCGCCGAAGCGGCCGTCGAAGAAGGTCCACCAGTTCGTGCGGCGGGTCATCGCGATGCGCGGGTGCGAGGCGAGCAGGGCGAACAGCAGGCTCGTGCCCGTGCGCTCCAGTCCGCCGATGAAGACGGGCTCGCTCACCGTGTCGCGGCCTCCACTGCACGAATTCCAAGTCGCTGGCCGCGGCTGCGCCACGCGGCACGTCCCACCAGCCAGCGTGCCTCGTCCACGAGGCGGAGCGGAAGGATAGCCTGCTGCCCGACGGCGCCCGAGGGCAGGTAGCCGAAGGCCGGCATCTCGGCAGCCGCGCGCCGCTCGATGAAGGCGATGTCGGCAGCGCTCAATGTCTCTGCCCAGGTCCCGGTCGCCGCCGTCATGGCGCGCAGCCGCTCCTGCTCGCCCTCCTCGATGGGCGGCGCGCCGGGCTCCTGCAGGAACGCGCACAACGTGGCCCAGGTCGGCTGGGGCTCGTGGACCATGGACTCGTAGCGCACGACGGTGATGGCCTCCGGATGCTGCTCGAGCGCCTGGCGGATGACCGCGGCGGAGCTGGTCCACGCCGCCGTCTCGGCCGCGGGGCCACCACGGCCCAGCGTTCCGGCCCGCACCATGGCCGCGGTCCGGCCCCGCGGATCCCGGACGAGGTGCACGATGCGAGCCTCCGGCAGCGCGCGCAGCAGCGACGCCCACAGCCACTCGGCAAAGGCCTCCTGCACGCCCCAGCGCCTGCTGCCGCTGTCGGCGAGGATCCCGACGCCAAGCTCCCGGAGCGCCTTCCACTCGGCGGCTTCACCGCCCGGACGCGCCGCGCGCAACCGCCCCAGGAGGTCGGCGCGTCGCGCGACGTGCAATCCCGGCACGCGGTTCAGCCATCCGCGCAGCAGCGTCTTGCCCGAGTGGTCGAGGCCGGTGAGGAAGATCGGTCCTGCCTCGCTCACGGCTTCAGGGTCTCCGGCACGGTCCAGCCGACGCGCCGGATCTCCGGCGGACGCGAGCCGATCGAGATCAGGACGTGGATGAGGCCGAGGGTCAGCCACCACAACCCGGTGCCCCACGGGCTGGAATGCAGCATGTCCATGAAGTTGGTCACCACCAGCTGGTGGAGCACCGCCAGCCACAGGACCGCCAGCAGCTGCGCGTACAGCGGGTGGCCGCGCTGGATGGCGCGCCAGCGGCGGAGCGTCAGCACCAGCAGGATGACCATCGGCAGCATGTAGAGGATGAAGGCCGGCAGGCCGTTCTCGGCCGCCAGGCCGAGGTAGGTGTGATGCGAGCTGCCCTCCTCGGCCGGCAGGTCGCCCATGCGGACCTTGTACGACTCGTCGTAGAGCTCGAAGTTGCCGTACCCGAACCCCGTCAGCGGCCGGTCGGAGATCATGCGCACCGCGGCGGCGTTGGTGACCAGGCGGGACTCGGCCGTTTCGGCGTCGCCCAGGCGGTCTGCCGCGAACAGGAGCTGGCCGGAGAACGGGCCTGCGAGCAGCAGGGCGCCGCCGAGGGCGAAGATGGCGAGCAGCCGGGTGGCCACGTGGCGTTCGAAGATCAGCAGCCCGGCAAAGGCGAGGGCAGCGCCCAGCCACGAGCCGCGTGAGAACGAGATCGCCACGCCGACGAAGGCGAGCGCCACGATGCCGTACAGGAACCATCGACTCAGGTCGGCGCGGTACTGGCGAATGAAGGGCACCACGAACAGAGCGCCCAGGATGATCGTGACGGTGTATGGCCCCGGTCCGCCCACCGTGCCCACCGCGCGCTCTCCGGCGCGACCCAACCACTGGCCGGGGAGCAGTCCGGGCGTGACCCAGCTCATGGCCGCCACGACCGTCTGCACCACGATCAGGACCACGAACACCCACATCAGCCGACGAAGCTGCTCCTCCTTCGGCTCCATGACGCGCACCAGCCAGTACAGCAGCACCGGCACCGCGATGCGGTCATAGAAGGCTGCCGTCATGCGCGCGGGGTTGGCGCTGTAGAGCTGCACGTTGGCTAGCGACAGGACGAGGAACAGGACCAGCACGCCGTCGATCGCGCTGAGCCGGAACTGGCTGCGGCTCAGGCCGAAGATGCGGTACACGAGCGCCATGCCCAGCAGGGTGGGCATGAACAGCCGATGCAGCAGCCAGGTCTCCGGGCCGGCCACGGTGGAGCCCACCACGAAGAACGGCACCACGGCCAGCCACAGCAGGATGCCGGTCCACGGGCTGATGACCACCAGCACCGCCACCGGCAGCCCGACGGCCGAGAGCAGCGTCAGGCGGTCGTGACCCTGCGCAGCGAAGTAGGCAGCCACCATGGCGAGCACGAGGCCCACGCTGAGCAGCAGCAGGCTGGCACGCCGATCAGCCTGCCAGCCACGGAGAGCCTGCGCTCGCACCGCCATGGCGATCAGCCCTTCATCTCTGGGTACAGCCGGCCGAAGACGGGTGCCGCCGCCGCGATGACCGCCCGCTCCGTCGCGGCCGGCAGCGCCTCGCGCCAGCGCTCGTCCAGGCGGACGTCGGATGCCAGGCTCAGTCGCATCCGGTTGCCGAGCATGTGCTGGTCCTGGCCGATGGGCGCCTGCGGCGCCCCCGGATCGACGCCGATGAAGGCGAACGCGCGGCGCAGCTCGCCGTCCACGTCGCGGCACAGGTCCTCGTAGCGGATCTGCAGCTGGCGCTCGGCCGGCAGCTCGGCCAGCTGGCGGCGAATGGCGTCGTTGGTGCGGGCCCAGCGTCGCGCGATCTGGGTGGCGTCCTCCTCGATCTTGCGGCGCCGGATCGTGGAGTCGACCACGCCGCGCACGTCGCGCACCAGGTGGATGACGAGCGGCGGCGTGGGCAGGTAGCGCTCCAGGTAGCGGATGCGCAGCCGCTCCTTCGAGGCGTCGACGAAGGCATCTGCTCCGGTTACGTCCATGACAATCTTGGCGAACGCCCAGCTGCGCTCCGCGGTGCGCCGCATGTGGCGTGGCACGCCCAGGGGCGCGAGTGCGCGGTCGCGAGCGCGCTCCAGCCACGTCCAGCGCAGCGAGCGCGCCTGGATGGCACGCAGCCAGCCGGCGGGCGACCCGTCGAAGCCGAGCTCGAAGTCGGCAAGGTCAAGCTGCAGCCCGCCAGCGTCCGCGCGCTCCGTCACGTCGGCCCAGAAGGGGCAGTCGCGCATCGGCAGGCCACACGAGCAGGCGAAGGTCGCCATCTGGCCGCTGCGTCGGCGGCCGGACACGTCGCTCACGCTCCCGACCTGCGGGTGCGCGGCAAGCAGGTAGGAGAGCAGGGTCGAGCCGGAGTACGCGCTGGACGCCAGGAACACGTAGCGACGGGTGGGCACGGACGGATCTGGGCCGGCTATGCGGTGCGCTTGTGAAGGATCGGTGCCGCGTCATACAGTTCGCGAACTTCACGGCGGACCGCGGTCGATCCCGTGCGCGGCAGCTCGACGAAGACGTACCGATCGGATTGGCTGATGAGCATGGCTTTCCTGATGTCGCGCGCACGACTATCGCGGCGAGCGACCGAATATAGCACCGAGCACGTCGTGGACTGCCGCCGCACACCGGGGAAGTGGTGACCGAACGCATCATCAGCGCGCTGCACGTCATCGCCAACCTGGACGTCGGGGGAGCGCAGGAAGTCGTGAGGTCCCTGGCACCGGCCCTGAACCGGCTCGGTTGTCATACGGCCGTGCTCGCGTTGCGCGATGGCCCGATGCGTCCACTGCTCGAGCAGGAGGGCGTCACCGTCCGCGTGGTAGCCGGCCGCAGTCGCAGCCTGGTGCGTGACCCGCGAGCCGTCGCCGAGCTGTGGCGGATCCGCGGCGAGGTGGCGCGCTTCGCGGCAGCGCTGGACGCCGACCTGATCCAGACCCACCTGCTGCGCAGCATGGACTTCCTGGTTCTGGCCGCCGCCCCGCGCCGGCGCCCCGCGGTGATCTGGACGTTCCACAACGCACGGCTGGACCTGCGGGCGGACCAGGTGCCCGACGGCGGCAGGCTGCTCGACATGAAGCGCCGCGGTTACCGCAGCCTCTACCACCACCTCTCGCGCCGCGCGGCAGCCATGGTGGCCGTGTCGTCTGAGGTGGGATCGGCCGTGAGGACCGAGCTGCGGCCAGCCTGGGGCCGCCTGGTGGTCATCCCCAACGGCGTGGACGTCGCCCGCTTCCCCGCCGACACCGAAGCCGATGACGTGCGCCGCGGGCTGGGGGTCGGATCCGAGGAGCTGCTGGTGATCTGCGTGGCCAAGCTGTACGCGCAGAAGGGGCACGCCACCCTGCTGGAGGCGTTCGCCGGGGCATCTGCCACCGACGGCCGCCTGCGCCTGGCGCTGGTGGGCGACGGTCCGCTGCGCGACGACCTGTCCGCGCAGATCCAGCGCCTCGGCCTGGCGGAGCGGGTGACGCTGCTGGGCCAGCGCCTGGACGCCGCTCGGCTGGTGGCGGCCAGCGACCTGTTCGTGCTGCCGTCCCTGTGGGAGGGCCTGCCGATGGCGCTCCTCGAGGCGATGGCCAGCCGCAAGCCGGTCATCGCCAGCCGGGTGTCCGGCACGGACGAGGTGCTGGCCGGTGGCCAGCACGGCGTGCTGGTGGAGCCCGGATCGGTCGCCGAGCTGCGTGATGCGCTGCTGCGGCTGGCGGCGGATCCCGCCCTGCGGCAGCGGTTGGGTGATGCCGGACGAGCGCGCGTCGAGAGCGACTTCAGCGTGGATGTCCAGGCCCGCGCGCACCTGGACCTCTACCGCCGGGTCACCCGGCCGCGAGGGAGCGCCGCGTGACCGATCCTCGGACGCCGACCCGCATCAGCTACGTGATCGGGACGTACCCGTCGCTGACGACGACCTTCATCGACCGCGAGATCGCGGGACTGGTGGCGCGTGGCGTGGACGTCGCGGTGGTGTCCGTCCGCCGGCCGACCAGCATCCTCTCGCCGCAGCAGCGCGAGCTGCAGGGGCTCGTCCGCTACCTGCTGCCTCCCAGCTGGCCGCGGCTGGCCCTGGCCGTGCTGCGCGCGATGGTGACGCATCCCATCGCCATGCTGCGGCTGCTGGCCGAGCTGCTGTCGCGCCCGCATCCCGAGGCATCGCGCCTGCGCACGGTCCTGCACTTCGTCACTGGCCTGTACGCCGCCGAGGTGCTGCGCGACCGGCGGGGCGTCCACCTGCATGCGCACTTCGTCGATCGCGCCGCCACCGTGGCCATGGTGGCCGCCCGCCTGCTGGGCAGCACGTACAGCGTCACCGCCCACGCCAACGACATCTACGTACGGCCGGTCCTGCTGCGCGAGAAGATCGGCCGCGCTCGTTTTGCGGTGACCTGCACCGAGTACAACCGCCGCCACCTGGAGGAAACGGTGGGCCGCGCGGCATCGGAGCACCTGCTGCGCCTGTACCACGGCATCGACCTCGGCGCGCTTCAGCCGCGCGAGGTGAGCGACGACGGCACGCCGACGCTGCTGTCGGTCGGTCAGCTCAAGGAGAAGAAGGGCCTCCACCACCTGATTGACGCGGTGGCGCTCCTGGCCGGCGAGTGGCCGCAGCTGGAGTGCGAGATCGTGGGCGAAGGGCCGATGCGACCCGACCTCGAGCGCCGGATCCGCGCCCACGGTCTGCAGGACCGCGTCCGCCTGCTCGGCGCCCTGCCGCACGAGGAGGTGGTGGCGCGCTACGCCGCGGGACCCATCTTCGTGCTGCCGTGCGTAGTGGCGGCCGACGGCGACCGCGATGGCATTCCCAACGTCATCCTCGAGGCGATGGCCATGCGGCTGCCGGTGATCAGCACGCCGATCTCGGGTATTCCCGAGGTCATCCAGGACGACGCGACCGGCCTGCTGGCCCCGCCGGCGGACGCGCAGGCGCTGGCGGCGGCCATCGACCGCGCGCTGCGCAACCTGGATCTGCGCCGGCGGCTGGG
>DASSNI010000135.1:0-7922 GCA_035701385.1 Candidatus Limnocylindria bacterium
TCGGCGTCCGGGACGCTGACCGCCACCTCGGCGAAGTAGGGCGCGCTGAAGCGCCGCTCCCCCAGTCCAGCCTCCTCGATGGCAGCTGCCACGTGGCGGGCCTGGGTCGCCGACAGGTCGGCCACCTCGCGCAGCCCCTCCGGGCCGACCGCGGTGAGGTAGGCGGTTGCGGCCAGCGCGCAGAGCGCCTGGTTGGTGCAGATGTTCGACGCCGCCTTCTCGCGGCGGATGTGCTGCTCGCGGGCCTGCAGGGTCAGCACGTAGCCCTTGCGTCCCTGTGAATCGCGGGTGGCGCCCACCAGCCGGCCGGGCATCTGCCGCACCGAGGCCATGCCGGCGGCCATCAGCCCGACGTACGGGCCGCCGTATGACAGCGGGATGCCGAGCGGCTGCCCCTCGGCGGCCACGATATCGGCGCCATAGGAGCCGGGCGGCTCGAGCACGGCCAGGGAGGTCGGCTCCACCACCGCCACCAGCTGCGCGCCGGCGGCGTGGGCGGCATCGGCCAGCTCCTGCATCGGCTCCAGGCCGCCGAAGAAGTTCGGCTGCTGCACCACCAGGCAGGCGATCGTGTCATCGAGCGCGTCGGTGGCCGCGGCGACGGGGGTCAGCCCGCTGCCACCCGCGGCCAGCTCGGCGGGGACCTCCACGATCTCCACGCCTGGCCCGGAGCAGTACGTGGCCAGCACTGCCCGCACCTGCGGGGCGACCGCTGTCGAGATGGCCACCCGGTGCCGGTGCGTCAGGCGGCAGGCCATGAGCGCCGCTTCGGCGGTGGCGGTGGCGCCGTCGTAGTGGCTGGCGCTGGCGACCTCCATGCCGGTCAGCTCGCAGACCATCGACTGGAACTCGTAGATGCTCTGCAGCGTGCCCTGGCTGACCTCGGGCTGGTACGGCGTGTAGGCGGTGGCGAACTCGCTGCGGCCGATGACCTCGCCGACCACGGCCGGCACCAGGTGCCGATAGGCCCCGGCGCCCAGGAAGCTGACGGCCGGGATCTGGTTGCGATCCGCCAGCCGGGTCAGCTCGCGGCGGACCTCCTGCTCGGTGAGCGGCGGCGGCAGGTCGAACCGGCGCGCCCGCACCTGCTGCGGGATGTCGGCGAACAGGTCGTCAATGGACGCGACGCCGACGGCGTCGAGCATCCGGCGGTGGTCGGCCTCGGTGTGCGGGGCGTAGGCCATCAGCCGCCGGTCAGCGCCGCGTACGCCTCCGCGTCCAGCAGCGAGTCGATCTCGGAGGCGTCGGCCATCTCGATGCGGGCCACCCACCCTTCGCCGAACGGCGCGGTGTTGATGAGCTCCGGGCTGTCGCGGAGCGCCTCGTTGACCTCAACCACCTGCCCGCTGATCGGCGCATACAGGTCGCTGACGGCCTTCACGCTCTCGATCACGCCGAACGTCGCGAACTGCTTCAGCTGCGCCCCGGGCTCCGGCGTCTCGACGAACACGATGTCACCGAGCTCATCGGCGGCGTAGCTGGTGATGCCGATGGTCGCCTGGGAGCCGTCGACGCGCACCCACTCGTGCTCGCGGGAGTAGCGCAGGTCATCCGGATAGCTCGACATCGGCTCCTCGGGCAGTGGGTGGACTGGCTCAGCCGGCGTCCGGCTTGGGCCGCTTGTAGAAGGGCAACTTTACCTGCTCGGCCGGATGTGGGCGGTCGCGCACCACGACCTCCACCTGGCTGCCAACCGAGGCGGCCTCAGCGGGCACGAATGCCATGGCCACCGGCCGCCCCAGCGTCGGCGAGGCGGTGCCGCTGGTGACCGTGCCGGCATCGGCTCCGTCCACGCGCACCGGATAGCCGTGCCGTGCAATGGCGCCGTCGCCCATGACCAGGCCGACCAGCTTGCGGCGCGGGCCGGACTGCTGCACCGATGCCAGCGCCGCGCGGCCCATGAACTCGCCCTTGTCGAGCTTCACCACCCGGCCGAGGTTCGCCTCGTACGGGTTGACGTCGCGACCCAGCTCGTTGCCGTACAGCGGCATGCCCGCCTCCAGGCGCAGCGTGTCGCGGCTGCCCAGGCCGCACGGCTTGAGGCCCAGCGGCTCGCCCGCCGCCACCAGCGCGTCCCACAGCTGGCCGGCGCGCCGCGCGTCGACGAACAGCTCGAAGCCATCCTCGCCGGTGTAGCCGGTGCGGGCCACCAGGCAGTCGATGCCCGCCACCAGGCCGCGCAGCGATCGGTAGTAGCCCAGCCCGTCCAGGTCGAGGTCGGTCAGCGTGGCCAGCAGGTCGGCCGCCCGGGGTCCCTGCGGCGCAATGAGCGCGGTCCGCTGCGAGCGGTCGTCGACCGCCGCGTCGAAGTCGCCGCGGGCGCGAAGGCTTTCGAGATGCGCCAGCACGGCGTCGTGGTTGGCCGCATTGCAGACGATGAGGTAGCCCTCGTCGGTGCGGTACACGATCAGGTCGTCGATGATCCCGCCGTCCTCGGCGCAGAGCATCGAGTACTGCGCCTGGCCCGGCTCCAGGGCGCCCGGGTCGCTGACCACCGCGTAACGGGCGAAGGCCAGCGCCTCCGGGCCGGTGACCAGCAGCTCGCCCATGTGCGACAGGTCGAACAGGCCGACCGCCGAGCGCACGGTCCGATGCTCGTCCAGGATCGAGTTGTACTGCACCGGCATCTCCCAGCCGGCAAACGGGACCATGCGCGCGCCGGCCGCCACGTGCCGGTCGTGCAGCGGGGTGCGCTGCAGCGGCCCGGACGTCGCCGGCTGCTCGGTGGCGGAAGGCGCCGAGGTGGCCCCGTCGGTCACGTGGCCATCGTCCGCGGCTCACCGGACCGCTCGGCGGACGACTCGGCCAGCATCTCCACCGCCTGCTCCACCACTGCCCGCTCGGTGGCGTGCGTCATCAGCTCGAGGGCCTCCTCCGCCTGCAGCCACGCCACCTCGTCGAACTCGTGATCGTGGTCCTCCAGCGCACCGCCCACCGGGCGCATCAGGAAGAAGTGGACCGTCTTGTGGAAGCGGGCCCGGCCGCGCACGAACACGTAGCTGATGGACCGCAGCGGCGCCTCCAGCGCTACTTCGAGCCCCGTCTCCTCGCGGGTCTCACGCAGGGCGGTCTCCTCCAGCGTCTCGCCGGCGTTCGGCGTTCCCTTTGGCAGCGCCCACAGGGGTGGACGGATGCGGTGCACCAGGACGACCTGCAGGCGCCCGTCGACAGTCCGATGTACGACGCCCCCGGCGGACGTGGCGCGGGCGTTGCGCAGGGCGGCCACCGCCCGGCTACGCGCGGCGCGCGCGCTGGACGCCGAGCGGCAGGGCGATGCGGCGGTGGCGGATGCGGCCGGCCAGGCCGACCGACGGGAAGCTGAAGCGGCTCGTCTGCGAGCGCAGCGAGTCGACGGTCGGCAACGCGTGACGCGCGGCACGCGGTCGGTGGTAGACCGTCGCGGCGCGACCCAGTCCCAGCCGCCGACGGCGCGTCAGGATGCGGCTGGCTCCGAATTGGATGATCGGGTGGGAGACGTAGCGGGCCGTAAGACTCACTCGCATGGCCGGCATTGTACGCCGCACCCGAGGTGCCGCAACCGCCCCGGCGCCTTCCCGTTGCCAGCGGGCAAGCCCTCGTTGGGACAGGTGATCACCTGTCCAGCAGCTCCCGGTACAGGTCGACCACCTGGCCGATGCGCTGCGGCACGTCGAAGCGCTTCGCCCCTTCGGCAGCCGCCGCGCCCATCGCGGCGCGGCCCTCGGCGTCGCCCGCCAGGCGCAGGATGGCATGCGCCAGTGCCCCGGCTTCGTGCGGCGCATCGGGCCGCGGCACCACCACGCCGTCGACCCCGTTCCGGACCGAATCGGCCACGCCCGGCCCGGACAGCGCGACCACCGGCAGCCCCGCGGCGAGCGCCTCGCACAGGACCAGCCCCTGGGTCTCGGTGCGCGAGGCGAAGACGAAGAGATCGCCGCCCCGCACGCGCGCCAGCGCCTCGCGGCGCGGCAACAGCCCGGTGACCGCGACCCTGCCGGCCAGGTCCGGCTGCGCGGCGCGGTTGCGGATCGCCGCCTCGGACGGACCTCCGCCCACCAGCAGCAGGCGCAGCTTCGGGTCACGGGCGGCCGCAGTGGCAAACGCCTCCACCAGCACGGTCACGCTCTTCTCCGGGGCGATGCGTCCCAGGCTGACGGCCACCGTCGTGTCCGCGGGCCAGCCATGTTCCGCCCGCACGTCCCCTGGGGGGATGGCGCGGATTCCCGCCACGTCGACGCCGGTGGGGATGGCGCGCACCACGGGTCGCGCCGGATCGCCCAGCGCGGCGCGGATCTCCTCGGCGAGCTCGCTGCCCGGCGCCACGATGCCGGCGCAGCCGCCCCAGAAGTCGCGCAGGTAGGCCTCGCCGGCGCGCCGGCCGGCGGTGGCCAGCGGCCCCAGGTAGTGGCCGTAGTCGCCGAAGCGGGTGTGGTGCGTGAAGACGAGCGGGGCCTGCAGGCGCTGCGCCAGGCGCCGCGCCATCAATCCGCTGACGAACGGGGACTGCGCGTGCACCACGTCCGGCGCAAAGGCCCTGGCCTCGCGGAGCGCCGGGCTGGGCCACGGGAATGGCATGCGGTAGCCCGGCGGGGCCGGCGGTGGCGCCGCGTACGACGGCAGCCAGGCGTACGACGGCTCGGGGCCGGGGGCGCCGGCGGTGCCGGGCGCTCCGTCTCCCCCCGGCCGCGGCGCCACCAGCAGCACGTCCTGCCCGGCGGCCCCCAGGCCGCGCGCCAGCGTCTCGGTCGCGACCGTCACGCCGGAGAGGTAGGGCAGGTACGTCTCCGCGAAGATCGCGACCCGCAGCTGCCCGCTCATCCGGCTGCCGGCTGGGAGGGAAGGCGCTGCGCGCCGCCGCGCTCCGGGTCGCGCACGCCCGGCACGAACAGCAGGATGCCCATGAAGAAGGCGCCGATGAGCCCTGCGCCGACCATCGTCACGTCCGGTCCCAGCATGCCGGCCACCGGGCCGGTGAGCGCGAACGAGACGGGCACCAGGCCGGTCGACACCAGCCAGTCCAGGCTCGAGACCCGACCCAGCAGCTCCCTGGGGACCAGCACCTGCAGCAGCGTGACCCAGATGATCGAGCCCACCTCGAACAGGGCGTTCGAGATGAAGCCGATGATCAGCGCCTGCCACAGCGCGCCCATCACGCCGTAGCCAGCCAGGATCGCGACGCCCACGGTCCACGAGACATACATGACCGTGACCTGCAGCCGCGGCAGGCCAAGCTGGCCGATGAGCACGGCAGCCAGGATGGCGCCGATGCCGCCGAAGGCATAGATGAAGCCGAGCGACTCGGCGTCCAGCCCGAGGCGGTTCTTCACCAGGTAGGGCAGCAGGACCTGGATGGGGCCGATGAACACCAGCAGGCTGAACATCGCCGCGAGCAGCGTGGCCCAGCACCAGGGGTTGCGCCGGACGAAGGCGAAGCCCTCCCCCATCTCGGCCAGGGTCTGGCGGATCCCGTGGCTGGCCACCTCGCGGATCGGGCGGGTGGCGATGGCGCCGATGGCGACCGCCGACAGCACGAAGCTGGATGCGTCCACCACGAACGCGGGCCCGGGGCCGGCGGTGGCGACCACGAAGCCGCCGATGGCCGGGCCGACCAGGCGGATCATCATCGGCCGCACCAGGCCCTGCAGCGCGTTCGCCTGGGGCAGCTCCGCGTCCGGCAGGAGGCTGGGCACGATGGCCGTGGAGGCGGGATTGAAGAAGGCGTCGCCCAGCCCCACGAAGGCGATCAGCGCCACCAGGTGCCACAGCTCCAGGACGCCGGAGATCGACAGGACGCCCATCAGGCCGATGGCCACGGCGCGAAGCGCATCGGCGCCGACCATCAGCCAGCGGCGGTCGTAGCGGTCGCTGAACACGCCGCCGAGCAGGATGAAGAGGACGATGGGTGCGGTCCACGCGGCGCCGACGATCGACAGCGCGGTCGGCACGTTGCTGATCTCGTACACCTGCCAGGCCAACGCCACGCTGAAGAAGCCGTCGCCCATCAGGGAGACGACCGAGCCGGTGGTCAGCAGGGCGTAGTCGCGATGGCGCAGCGGCTCCACGATCCGGATGGATCGCAGGCGGGCCAGCACGGCGGCAGGACGCAGGCTCATGGAAACGCGAACCGGAGTGGGGGCGATGGTGGGCGATACTGGATTCGAACCAGTGACCTCACGGATGTGAACCGTGCACTCTAACCAGCTGAGCTAATCGCCCCGGGGAGGCGCAGTATAGCCGCCGCCCACACCGGCCTCAACGCGCGGCGGGCAGCCTCCGCAGCCGCCGGCCAAGCTCCCCGTCGTCGAGGGAGCTGATCTCGAATCGCTTCAGCCGGCTCCGCGCGCCGCTGGTCAGCTGCACGGTCGACTGCGGCACGTCCAGGGCCTTCGCCAGGAGGCGGCGGGTTGCCTCGGTCGCCTCGCCGCCCACCGCCGGGCGGGTCACCACCACGGACAGCGTGCCGTCGTCCAGGGCGCGCAGCGCCTCGGTCCTGCCCCGCGGCGTGACGCGCACCGCCAGCTGCGCCACGGGGGCGTCAGCGCAGGAAGGTGCGGGTCAGGATGCCGAGCAGCACCATGGCGATCATCGGCGACCAGTCCAGGCCGCCCGTGGGCGGGATGACGCGCCGAATGGGGGCCAGGATCGGCTCCGTCACCTGGTACAGGAAGGCGGTCGCGTTGCCGCCACCCATCGGATTGGTCCAGCTGACGATCACCCGCGCGAAGATGAGGAGGGTGAGCACCAGGGCCAGCATCCCGATGAACGTCGAAAGCAGGGACATCGCGGGCGAGGATAGCAGCCTAGTGGTGGTCCGGCCGCGGGCCGAACAGGGCGGTGCCGAGCCGCAGCAGCGTGGCGCCCTCCTGCACGGCGGTCTCGGCATCGGCGGTCATGCCCATCGACAGCTCGGGCAGGGGCAGGCCGCTCGCCTCGCGCAGCCGATCGCGCAGCTCGCGCAGCCGGGCGAACGTCGGCCGCTGGGTCCCCGGATCCGGCGAGGCCATGGTCATCAGGCCCATCGGCACCGCGGCCGCCAGGCCGCGCAGCGTCCTGACCAGGTCGCTCGTGCTGTCGCCGACGGCGGGTGCGAACTCGTCCACCGGGAAGCCGGCGCGGCCCTCACGACCCGTCATGTCGACCTGCAGCAGGATCCGCGGGCGGTGGCCTTCGTCCTGCGCGATGCGCTCGACCCGTTCCATGAGCGCCACCGAGTCCACGGAGTGCACCGTGCCAAACAGGCCGAGCGCCGGTCGCACCTTGTTCGACTGCAGCCGGCCGATCATGTGCCACTCGGCGTCGGGCGCGGCCGCGATCTTGTCGGCAGCCTCCTGGACGCGGTTCTCGCCGAAGGCCGCCAGGCCGGCGGACGCTGCCGCCCGGACGACGTCGGCCCCGAAACCCTTGGTGACGGCCACGATCCGGAAGGCACCCGGATCCCGTCCCGCCTCCTCGGCCACCTGCCGCAGCCTGGCGAGCAGCGGGTCGTATCGGCTTCGGATCAGCTCGGGGGTGAGGGGCGGCTCCTGGATGACCTGCACGCGCCCATGCTAAAGACCGCGGCCGGGCAAGCGCCCGGCCGCATCGGCCCTGGGGTGTGCGATGCCTACTCCGACTTGCGGCGGAGGAAGGACGGGATGTCGAGGTCGGTGTCGCCGAACGCGGGGCGTCCGGCGGGCGCCGGGACCGGCTGCCGCTCGGCGACCGGCTCCTCACGCTCCGCCGCGGTGGCAAACGGCGACGGCTCGGGGATCTGCTCCTCCAGCGACTGGCGCTGCGAGCGCTCGCGCTCGATCTCGGCCAGGATCTCGCGGCTGCGCTCGTCCAGGCTGGTCTCGATGCCGACGGCCACGTCGGTGGCCGCCGTCCCACGCCCGGCGTTGCGCGGCTTCTTCGTCGCGTCGAAGCCGGTGGCGATGACCGTGACCTTGACCTCGTCCCGCATC
>DASSNI010000136.1:0-6590 GCA_035701385.1 Candidatus Limnocylindria bacterium
TCCCGCACGCGGAGCGCTGGCATGGAACGTGCACCAGACTCCAAGAATCTGCCTGGGGGAGTGAAGATGCCCGTGGAGGGGAACGGTACGGAGCACCGACCGCGCGCGTTTGTCATCGAGGATGACGTTCTGACGCTGGAGCTGTTGACCGAGCTGGTCGCCTCGCACGGCATGGAACCGGTGCCCTTCACCCGCCTCTCGTCCGCCAAGCGGGCACTGAGCGAGCGGCCGCCCCAGGTCTTGGTGGTGGATGACGATCTGCCCGATGGCCAGGGCGCGGAGCTCGTCCGCCAGCTGAAGGACGACCCATCCCTCTGCAACGTGCGCGTCCTGTTCTGCACCGCCGCCGAGCCTGCCCGACGGCACGAGATCGCCCGCCTGGCGCCCGTCATCGAGAAGCCGTTCCGCCTGAGCGACGTGGAGCGCGCGCTGGCCGAGGTGCGCCCGCACTGACCCGTGTCGGCCGCTCGCCGCTAGGCTTGCGGCATGGCCGATGCCGACCTCCGCGCGCTGGTCCTGACCAACGAGTACCCGCCATCCGTGTACGGCGGCGCCGGGATCCACGTGGCGGAGCTGACCCGCGCGCTGCGCGGACGCATCGGCCTTGACATTCGCACCTTCGGCGACCACGACGAGGAGGCCGATGGCTTCCGCGTCCGGGGCTACGGCTCGGTTGGCGCGCCGTCGGGTGCCGACGCGAAGGCACGTCCGGCGTGGCAGGCCATGGCCCGCTCGCTGGCGATGGCCGCCGAGCAGGTCAGCGCGGACGTGGTCCACTGCCACACCTGGTACACGCACCTGGGCGGTCAGCTGGTGCGCGGGGCCTACGGTATCCCGCTGGTGATCACCGTTCATTCCCTGGAGCCGCTGCGGCCGTGGAAGCGCGAGCAGCTGGGCAGCGGCTACGACCTGAGCGCCTGGGTGGAGCGCACCGCCCTGGAGTCGGCGGAGGCGGTGATCGCCGTCAGCCAGGGTACGCGGGCCGACGTGCTGCGCCTGTTCGACGTGCCGGATGAGCGGGTGCACGTCATCCACAACGGCATCGACGCCGAGTTCTACGCGCCGGACCCGGCGACCGACGTGCTGGGGCGCTACGGGATCGACCCCGGGGTGCCATTCGTGCTGTTCGTCGGCCGCGTCACGCGCCAGAAGGGCATCGTGCACCTGGTCCGCGCCCTCCGACAGCTGGACCCTGGCATCGGCGCCGTGCTGTGCGCCGGGCAGCCGGACACGCCGGAGATCGCGGCCGAGATGGCAGCCGCGGTCGCCGAGGCGCAGGCCGAGCGGCCGAACGTGGTCTGGATCCCGGAGATGCTCAGCCGCCCGGACGTGCGGCAGCTGTACAGCCACGCGGCGCTGTTCGTCTGCCCATCGGTCTACGAGCCGTTCGGCATCATCAACCTGGAGGCCATGGCCTGCGAGCGGCCGGTGGTGGCCAGCGCGGTGGGCGGCATCCCCGAAGTGGTGGTCGACGGCGAGACCGGCACCCTGGTGCCGGTGGCCCTGCGCGAGGATGAGCCGATGCGCCCGGTCGACCCATTGGCCTTCGAGGCCGACCTGGCATCCGCCATCAATCGCCTGATGGCCGATCCGCTCCTCCGCCAGCGGATGGGACGCGCCGGACGAGCCCGCGCGGTGGAGCGTTTCAGCTGGACGTCCATCGCCACCCAGACCCTGGAGCTCTACCGCTCGCTGATGCGCTAGCATCCGCCTCCCGTGACCGAGCAAGCACTTCGTCCCGCTGCGCCCGCCGCCGGCGCCCCCGTGCTGATCGCCCGCGACCTGCGGAAGCGCTATGGCTCGCTGCAGGCCGTCGACGGCGTGTCGTTCGAGGTGGCTGCCGGCGAGGTGTTCGGCATCCTGGGCCCCAACGGCGCGGGCAAGACGACCACGCTCGAGATGATCGAGGGCATGCGCCCCATCGACGAGGGCAGCGCCACGGTGGCCGGCATCGACGTCAGGAAGGATCCACGCGGCGTCAAGGCCCGCATCGGCATCCAGCTGCAGGCGTCCAGCTTCTTCGACGAGCTGAACCTGGTGGAGCTGCTGGAGCTGTTCGGCCGCCTGTACAACCGTGACGTGGACGCGCAGGCGCTGCTGCGCGAGGTGGAGCTGACCGACAAGGCGAAGTCGCAGGTGCGGACGCTGTCCGGCGGCCAGAAGCAGCGCTTCAGCATCGCGGCGGCGCTGGTCAACGACCCGGCCATCCTCTTCCTGGACGAGCCGACCACCGGCCTCGACCCGCAGGCGCGGCGGCACCTGTGGGGCGTGGTGCGCGACCTGTCGTCGCGCGGCCACACCATCGTGCTGACCACCCACTACATGGAGGAGGCGGAGGAGCTCTGCGACCGGGTGGCGGTCATGGACGGCGGCAAGATCATCGCCCTCGATACGCCGGATGCCCTCATCCAGGCCCTGCTGGATCGCGGCTTCACCAAGGAGCGGGTGGAGCGCCTCGCCAACCTGGAGGACGTGTTCATCGACCTCACCGGCCACGAGCTGCGGGAGGGCGAGTAGATGCGCCTGGGCGTGTACTGGGCGCTCTTCATCGCCAGCGTGAAGATGTTCGTCCGCAACCGGGCGGCGCTCTTCTTCAGCCTGGTCGTGCCGCTGCTGATCATGCTGATCTTCGGCGTGCTGAACTTCGGCGGCACCACCCAGGTCACGCTCGGCCTGGTCGACGAAGCCGATAACCAGGCCAGCGCCGCCCTGCGCACCGCCCTGGACAGCACCGATGCCTTCGAGATCACCGATGGCGACCGCCAGGCGGAGCTGAACGAGCTCGGCGAGGGCCACCGCGACCTGGTGCTCGTCGTGCCGCCCGGCTTCGCGCTCCAGCCCAGCTCGGATCCGAACCAGCAGCTGGTGGCGTACACCAACACCGCCAAGCCGCAGCAGGCGCAGGTCGGCGGGCTGCTGCTGAACGCGGTCATCAGCCAGGTCATGCTGGGCGCCGGCCAGCCGGGCGGTCCCACCGGCCCGGTGGTGCGCACCGAGGCGCTGCCCGGCCGCGATCTGGGCTATATCGACTTCCTGGTGCCGGGCATGCTGGCGCTGACCGTCATGCAGCTTGGCCTGTTCAGCGTGTCGTTCGGGTTCGTGCAGCTGAAGCGCACCGGCGCCCTGCGGCGGCTGTTCGCCACGCCCACCAGTCCCGCCTACTTCCTGGGCGCGCAGGTCACCAGCCGCCTGCTCATCGGCCTGGCGCAGGTGCTGATCCTGCTCGGCGTGGGGCTGTGGTTCGGCCTGCAGCTCGTCGGGTCGGTGGCCCTGCTGCTGGCGGTGAGCGTCCTCGGCTCGGTGATCTTCCTAGCCATGGGCTTCGCCATCGCCGGCTGGGCGAAGAACGAGGACCAGGCGGCACCGGTCGCCAACCTGGTCAGCCTGCCGATGACCTTCCTGTCGGGCGTCTTCTTCCCACGCGACGCGATGCCCGACTTCCTGCAGCGCATCACCGACTTCCTGCCGCTGACCTACCTGTCCGATGCGCTGCGCCGCATTGCCAACGACGGCGCGGGCATCACGGACATCGGCGGCGACCTGCTGGGCCTGGCGGTCTGGGCGGTGATCGCCTTCGTGGTGGCGGTGCGCCTCTTCTCCTGGGAGTGACCGGCTAGCTTCCTAGGCCGAGGCGGCCATCCTGTCGGGGATCACCTCGATGAGCGGGCTGCTGGCCATCATGCGGTCGACGTCCGTGCGGTTCCAGTTGCGCGCCACCTGCTCCATGATCCGGCGCCGCTCCGCCGGCTCGGTCAGCTCGCGGGCGGTCGAGGGCAGGTCCGCCTTGACGGACCCCTTCAGGTGGAACGTCACGCGCGGGTTTGCGCGGATGTTCGCCAGCCAGCTGCGCGCTCGGCCGGGAAGGCCGCCGATGTAGATCCGGCCGTCGATGACGTGGAAGACGAGCTCGATGCGCCGTGGCATCCCGGTCCGCCGGCCGATGGTGGTCATGTCGATGGTGTGGCCGCGCGTCAGGGCGCGGCGGATGCTGCTGTCCATGTGCCTCGCATCATAGTTGACGGAGCAACTACCGCGTCAGCGCGAGGGCCTGCAGCGCGTCCACCAGCCCACCGCCTAGCGGTTCGAGGGCCTGGCTGAGGGCCAGGTATGGTGAGTGGTTCCTACCCAGCGTCGGACCATCGACCGTCGACGCCGATGCGAGCCACACGCCCTGGACGCGGGTCATCCGCACCTCCACGCGGTGACCGGAGAGCGGCACGACGACGTGCAGCCGCTCGATCGGGCCGATCCGGACGTCGCCATCAGCCCCCGCCTCCGGCAGCGCGATTCGGGCGGTCACGGGTACCGCCCCCGTATCTGCTGGGCCTCCGCCACGCGACCGATGGCGATGGCGTGGGCGGCGAGCCGCGCGTCGATACCCTGCTCGGCCTGCAGCCTGGCCACGCTGTCGTAGCCGGCCAGGATGATGCCGCGCAGTCGGTCGGCGACCTCGTCGCGCGTCCAGGCAAAGGACTGCAGGTTCTGCACCCACTCGAAGTAGCTGACGATCACGCCGCCGGAATTGCACAGGATGTCGGGGATCACGGTGATGCCTCGGTCGCGCAGGATTCGGTCTGCGTCGAAGGCCGTGGGCCCGTTCGCGCCCTCCGCCACGATGCGCGCCCGAATGCGCGGCGCGTTGTCCGCGGTGATCTGGTCCTCGAGGGCGGCCAGCACCAGCACGTCGCACTCCAGCTCGAGCAGGTCCTCGTTGGTGATCGGCTCGGTGCCGGGCGCGCCGGCCACGGTGCCGGTCTCGCGCACCCGCGCGGCCAGCGCGCGCGGGTCGAGGCCCTGGTCGTTGCGCACGCCGCCGCCCACGTCACTGATGGCCACCAACCGTGCTCCGCGCTGGTGCAGCAGGCGGGCCGCTGCCTCGCCCACGTTGCCGAAGCCCTGCACCGCAATCCGCGAACCGACGAGCTGGCGACCCTCGTCGCGCAGCGCCCGCTCGACGCAGAACACCAGCCCAAGCCCGGTCGCATCCGCGCGGCCCTCGGAGCCACCCAGGCTGACGGGCTTGCCGGTCACCACGCCGGGCACGCTGAAGCCGCGGTGCATCGAGTAGGTGTCCATCATCCAGGCCATGGTCTGGGCGTTGGTGCCCATGTCCGGCGCCGGGATGTCGACGTCCGGGCCGATGATGCCCTGCAGCTCGGTCGTGAAGCGGCGCGTGATGCGCGCCAGCTCGTCCGGCGACTTGGTGAGCGGATCGACGGTGACGCCGCCCTTTGCGCCGCCGAACGGAACGTTGACCAGCGCGCATTTCCAGGTCATCCACATCGCCAACGCGCGGACTTCGGAGAGGTCGGTGGATGGATGGAAGCGGACGCCGCCCTTGGCCGGTCCGCGCGCGATGTTGTGCTGGACGCGGTAGCCGGTGAAGACCTCCACCTCGCCGTCGTCCATGCGAACCGGGAAGCGAACGGTCCATTCGCGCTTCGGGACGCGCAGGATGGCCCGGGTGGCGCGGTCCAGCTCCAGGTGATCGGCGGCGCGGTCGAACTGAGCGAGCGCCGAGTCGATGGCCGAGCCTCGCGCCGGGACGCGCGGAGCGGCAGCGGGGCGATCGATGGTCTGCATGTGAATCCGACCTCGTGCGAACAACGGGCGTGGCGACCCCGGCCCGGAGACGAACCGGGGTCCATCCGACCATGGCAGCCACGCGTGAAACGGAGGCCGAACCCGGCGAAACGTTGGGGAACAGCCCATGAACATTGCATGAACACGGCGGCACTCCATCTATCCTCGGTGCGTGGAGACCCCGATTCCTGCAACCGACCAGCTCGCAACTGTCCTGCTGCCGCTCGTCCGCGATGGCGTCGGCGCGCCGGAGCTTGCCGCACGGGCGAGCGGCGACCTCCTGCGCATCGACGCCGGCCAGGCGACCAGGCTGCTTGAGCGGCTGGCTGACCTGGGCCTGGTGCGCATCAGCGAGGTGGGCGAGTCCGGCGACCCGCGCTACGTCCTCACCACGCTCGGGCAGCGCGCCGCCGATGCCCAGATCGGCTTCCAGCCGGCGCTGGTCACCGAGCTCGCCGAGCTCGAGCGGCTGCGGACCGACCTCCTGGCCACCATCGCGCATGAGCTGCGAACGCCGCTGACAGCCATCCGCACCTGCGTGAGCCTGCTGGGGGATGCGTCCCTGTCGCCCACCGAGGAGGAGCGCCGCCGCCTGCTGGCCACCGCCGAGCGTTCGGCGGAGCGGATGCAGCGCCTGCTGGAAGAGCTGCTCGAGCTGGCGCGCTTCCGTGCCGGCAGGGTGACCATGGAGATGCGGCACTTCGACGCGGTGGCCCTCGCCCGGGACGCGGCGGCGGCCGTGAAGCCGCTTGCCGACCTTGCCGGGCAGCGCCTGGAGGTCGTGGCGCAGGCCGACGCCATCCCGGCGGTGGGCGACCGGCGGCGCCTGGAGCAGGCGCTGCTGAACCTGGTCAGCAACGCGCAGAAGTTCTCACCGCCCGACGCGCCCTTGCGCGTCGAAGTGGCCGCCAACGCCGATGTCGTGAGCTGGACGGTGATCGATCGCGGCCCGGGCATCGCGCCGGAAGACCAGGTCCGCCTCTTCGAGCGCTTCTTCGTCGGTACCT
>DASSNI010000137.1:0-4125 GCA_035701385.1 Candidatus Limnocylindria bacterium
GCGCTGATCCTGTTCGGGATGTTCATCCCCTACCAGGCGATCCTCATCCCGCTCGTCTTCACGCTCCAGCAGCTGCACCTGTACAACACTCTGCCCGGCCTGACGTTGACCCACATCGTCTACGGCGTGCCGATCACCACCCTGATCATGCGCAACTTCTACGCGTCGATCCCGACCGATCTGGTCGAGGCCGCCAAGGTGGACGGGGCCGGCATCTGGCAGATCTATCGGCGCATCTTCCTGCCGCTTTCGATCTCCGGCTTCGTGGTGGTGGGCATCTGGCAGTTCACCCAGATCTGGAACGAGTTCCTCTTCGCGGTGACCCTGACGAACGATCCGAACTCCCAGCCGGTGACCGTCTCGCTGCAGAACCTGGCCGGCAGCTTCGCGGCCCTCTACAACGTGCAGATGGCGGGCGCCCTGATCACCGCGCTGCCGACGATCATCGTCTTTGCCCTGCTGGGCCGCTACTTCATCCGCGGCTTGCTGGCGGGCTCGCTGAAGGGATGAGCACGCTGCTCGACGTCTCGATTCCCCTGCGGCCCGGCATGCCGACCTACCCCGGCGAGGCCGGCCCCAGCTTCTCGCTGCTGAAGGCAATGGCCGATGGCGACCCGGCCGATGTCAGCGCGCTGACGATGGGGCTCCACACCGGCACGCACGTCGACGCCCCGTGCCACTTCCTGCCCGGCGCGGGCGGCGTGGAGAGCCTTCCGCTCGACGCGCTGCTGGGGCCGTGCGAGGTCCTCGAGGTCGACGCCGATGGCGACGTGACGGCCGCGCAGCTCGCCGCCGTCCTGGATGGCCGTCGACCGGAACGCGTCCTGCTGCGGACGCGGAACAGCACTGGCCGGCGCCCGGCGTGGTCACGCGACGCGTTCGACCCGGGCTTTGCCGCCCTGCAGCCGGAAGCCGCTCGGCTGCTGATCGAGCGCGGCGTGCGGCTGGTCGGCATCGACTACCTGTCGGTGGAGCCGTTCGCGGCGGACGAGCCACGGACCCACCTGGCGTTGTTGGGCGCAGGCGTGGTCATCGCCGAGGGCTTGGACCTGCGCCGCGTTCCGGCAGGCCCGTACGAGCTGCTCTGCCTGCCCATCGTCATGGCCGGGCGCGACGGCGCTCCCGCACGCGTGCTGCTGCGAACCGCCAGCTGAGCGGGACCGGCGGCGAAATTCTCACCGGCTGTACGGAACGGCCAACGAGCCAACGTCTGATGGCGCTATTTGCAGCCATCGCGGGCTGGCGGCCAACGAGGCGGTCCGGAACGGGGCTGAGGACAGCCCCGATGGCGGATAGGGTCACCGGCTGAAAATCCCCTCAACCGAGAGGCCAGCGGTCATCCAGCAACGCCGGAGTCGCGCTCCTCGGTCACGTGGGCGAGCGCCTGGGCAAACGCCGCGGACGGTTGCGCGCCGGACAGGCCGTACTTGCGATCGATGACGAAGAACGGGACGCCGCTGATGCCGTAGGCCGCCGCCTGGGCCTGGTCAGCGCGCACATCGGCCAGGAATTCGTCCTCGCGCAGCGAGCGCAGCACGTCATCCCGATCCAGCCCGAGCTCCACCGCCAAGTCCGCGAGATCCTCATCGCGGCCGACGTGCCGCCCCTCGACGAAGTAGGCGCGCAGCAACCGCTCCTTGGCCTCGCGCTGCACCCCGTGCGCCTTCGCGTAGTGGAGCAGCTGGTGCGCCTTCACGGTGCGCGTGTGCTGCACCGCGTCGAAGTCGTAGTGCAACCCGACGGCAGCCGCGACGCCGGTGACCCGGCGCAGCATCTCCGCGGCGCGTTGCTCGTCGATGCCCTTGGCCTGTGCCAGGTACTCCAGCTGGCTGCCCTCGAAGTCGACCGGCGTTTCGGGGTCGAGCTCGAAGCTGTGGAACTCGACCTCGACCGGCAGGGCGTTCGGGCGCTGCTCGTAGGCGCTCATCCCCGACTCGAGATTGCGCTTGCCGATGTAGCACCACGGGCAGGCGACGTCGGACCAGACGTCGATCTTGATCGCGTTACTCATGAAGTGACGGCCTCTCCTCGTGTGCGCGGCGTGGTGGGGTCCCAGGTTCTGTCCCAGGCTCGGATGGAGCGGGTCGCCCCACAGGCGCACGACTGTCGCATCATCGGCCGGTCATCCTCGACGTAGAAGTCGATGACCGACCATTGGTGACGGTGCTCGGGCGCCTCCATCAGGACGCGTCGGCGGGCTGCGACTCCTGCAGCTCGGTCGGCGCCCCGTGGACTGCCGGAATGGATCCGAGGCGTCCGGCCTGGTAGTCGGCGAAGGCCTGCATCACCTCGTCGCGCGTGTTCATCACGAACGGCCCGGCCCACGCCACCGGCTCGCGAATTGGCCGGCCGCCGAGCACCAGCACGTCGAGGTTCGGGCTGCGGCTCTCCTGGACCTGCGCGGCACGCACGCGAAGGGCGTTGCCCGCGCCGAAGACCGCCAGCTGGCCGGTCTGCACCGGCGTCTGCTCGGTGCCGACGGTACCGTGCCCGGCGAGAACGTAGACCAGCGCGTTGTAATCGGCGCGCCAGGGCAGTACCAGCTCGGCCTCGGGGCTGAGCGAGGCGTGCAGCAGGGTCATGGGGGTGTACGTCGAGCCCGGACCCGCATGACCAGCCATCTCGCCGGCGATGACCCGCACCAGGACGCCGCCATCGGCCGAGGCCAGCAGGGCGACCTGACCGGCGCGGATATCCTGGTAGCGCGGTGGCGACCACTTCTGGGCAGCCGGCAGGTTCACCCACAGCTGGATGCCGTGGAACAGCCCGCCGCTGACCACCAGGGACTCCGGTGGCTTCTCGATGTGCAGGATCCCCGCGCCGGCAGTCATCCACTGCGTGTCACCGTTGGTGATCACTCCCCCACCTCCGTTCGAGTCGTTGTGCTCGAACGTGCCGTCCATCATGTAGGTGACCGTCTCGAAGCCGCGGTGCGGGTGCCAGGGCGTGCCCTTGGGCTCGCCGGGCGCATACTCGACCTCTCCCATCTGATCCATGTGGACGAAGGGGTCGAGGGAGCCCAGGTCGACGCCGGCAAAGGCGCGGCGGACCGGGAAGCCCTCCCCCTCGAAGCCGCGAGGCGCGGTGGTCACGCTCCAGACCGCCCGCTCCCGGGCGCTGGTGCGATCCGGCGGCGTGATGCGGGGCAGGGCGGTGATATCGTCGACAGTGATGGCTGGCATGCCAGCATCATAGCACTATTGATTGCGCGTGCAACTACCTTCTGGCGACGCGTGTGACCTCAGCCGCGATCGGCGGGAACTCCCAATGTCACCGCGGCGGCAATGGTCGCCGTCGCCAGGGAGAGCGCCTCGCCGGCGGTGAGCGCCGCGTCGCCGGCGAACAGCGAGGTCGCGGCGCTCGGGATGAGCGCCAGCAGCGCCGGAACGAGCGTCCAGCCCAGGACGAGGGCGGTGGGCGCCGTGGCTCCCGGCAGCCGCAGCGTGCGGGTCAGGACCGCGGTCAGCACACCCAGGAAGGCGGCCAGCAGCAGCACCAGGATGAGAGCCGGCTGATCCCTGGCGCCGGAGGCCTCGACCAGCCTGACCAGTCCCTGCTCGGCGATGGCCACGCCAAGCGCGAGCAGCAGGCCGAGCAGCGCCGCGCGCGCGCCGCTCACGGCAGGGACCGCCGATGCAGCACCCCGCCCGCCAGCGCCGCCGCCAGCTGCGACGCGATGCGGTACGACTTGCCGGCTCCCATCACCAGCACCGCATCGCCCGCGCGCAGGTGCTCGGCGACGTAGCTCGCGGTCGCGTCCACGTCGCCACCGGCCATCGCCGGGATTCCGGAGGAGCGCTCGATGGCATCGGCCAGGCCTTCGGCCGAGGCGACCGAGAGGTCGGTGTCGCGTGAGGCGAAGATGTCGGCGATCACGACCTCGTCGGCATCGGCGAAGGCTTCGGCGAACTCATCGAGGAAGAGCGCCGTGCGCGAGTACATGTGCGGCTCGAATACGGCCCACAGCCGCCGCGTTCCGACCTTCTGGCGCGCGGCCGCCAGCGCCGCCCGGACCTCGGTGGGATGGTGGCCGTAGTCGTCGAAGACGATCACCCCGGCAGTATCGGCGATCAGCTCCATCCGCCGTCCGGCTCCGACGAACGTCGCCAGTCCGGCAGCCAGGGC
>DASSNI010000138.1:0-3397 GCA_035701385.1 Candidatus Limnocylindria bacterium
GCCCGGATGGCCACCTCGGTGTCGGCATAGGCGGTGAGCAGCACTCGCTTCGCCTCCGGCTGCAGCTCGATCGCCTGGCGCAGGAACTCGATGCCGGTCATGACAGGCATACGCTGGTCGACCAGGAAAAGGGCGACCGACGTGCCGCGAAGCGTCAGCTGTCGCGTGATGTCAAGGGCTGCCGCGCCCGAGTCAGCGGCGACGATGCGGTACCCGCTGCCGTACTGCGACCGCAGGTCGCGCTCGACGGCTTTCAGCACGAGATCATCGTCGTCGACTGCAAGGATCACCGGCTTGGCCATTGAGCAGCGAGCATACGCGGCGGCGCTCTGCTTGACGAGGGGCCGCAACGCCAGGCTGCTAGGCTCACCGGCAGTGATCATCCCCTCGTCACGCACCGTGTCGGCCAACCCGCTGGTGGCGCTCGCCGCCCGGCCGATCCTCGCCGCGGTGCTCGGCGCGCTGGCCATCGCCTTCAGCGCCGTGCTCGTGCGCCTGGCGGACGTCAGCCCCGCCACCGCCGCCATCTTCCGCTGCGCCTACGCCCTGCCCGTCCTTGGCGTGCTGGCCTGGCAGGAGCGCCGCGCCTACGGTCCGCGACCGGCGAGCCAGCGGCGCCTGGCCATGCTGGCGGGCGTCTTCTTCGCCATCGACCTGGTGGTCTGGCATCACAGCATCGCGTTCGTCGGCGCCGGCCTGGCGACGGTGCTCGGCAACACCCAGGTGCTGATCGTGGCGGTGCTGGCCTGGCTGCTCCTCAAGGAACGCCCCAGCGGCCGGCTGCTCGCCTCGCTGCCGCTGGCGCTGGTCGGCGTGGTCCTCATCAGCGGGATCGTCGGCGGGCGAGCATACGGCAGCGATCCGCTGCTCGGCGTGATCACCGGCGTGGCCACCGCGTTCGCCTACTCCGGGTTCCTGCTCGTGCTGCGCCGCGGCAACGCTGACCTGCGCCGCCCAGCGGGGCCGCTCTTCGACGCGACCCTGGTGGCGGCCGTCGTGGCGCTGGTCATCGGCCTGCCCCTCGGTGAGGTCAACCTGATCCCCAGTTGGCCCGCCCACGGCTGGCTGGTCCTGCTCGCGGTCTCGTCGCAGGTCGTGGGCTGGCTGCTGATCAGCGTCTCGCTGCCGCGCCTGCCGGCCGCCATCACCAGCGTCGTGCTCACGGTTCAGCCGGTCGCGTCGGTGATGCTCGGCATCGTGCTGCTCCACGAGGAGCCCTCGCTGATCCAGCTGGCCGGCGCGGCGCTCATCCTCAGCGGCCTGCTGCTGGCCACCGGGCGGCGGCGCGGCGAGCCACGCCGGGTCGTAGCCGAGCCGGAGATCGGTTGACGGCCATGAACCTGCAGAGCCATTGCTCCGGAACGACCGAACAGGGAGGTGCAGATGGGCCGGTTGTGGGCGATCGTCATCGTTCTGCTTGCCGTGCTGGTGGTGGGCCTGATCATCCGGCTCACCGTGGCGCTGCTCGTCGCCCTCGCCATCGTCGCCCTGGTGCTCGCCATCTACGCCCGGCTCTCCCGGATCTTCAAGCAGCGCGACTGACCGATGCCTGACGGCGCGCTGCTCCTCACCGGCAGCGGCCGGTTGCTCTGCCCCGCGCCGGCATCCTCGCCGTGGGCGATCCTGGTCCGGGACGGGCTGGTCGCCTGGGTCGGCGCCGCGCAGAACGCGCCGGTCGACGACGCGCGGCGGGTTGACCTCGGCGATGCCCTGGTCACCCCGGGCCTGGTCGATGCACACAGTCACCCCGCCTTCGCGGGCGATCGATCCGACGAGGTGGCTGCGCGTCTGGCCGGCGCTGCCTATACCGGCGGCGGCATCCGCCGCACCGTGCAGTCGACGCGTGCCGCCTCGGACGATGAGCTGCTGGGCCTGATCGAGCGGCGGCTGCGGGCCGCCCTGGCGGCCGGCACCACGACGATCGAGTGCAAGTCGGGCTACGGGCTCGACACGGCGCACGAGCTGCGATCCCTGCGCCTCATCGGCGTCGCGGCGCAGCGCGTCGGCATCAACGTGGTGCGCACCTTCCTTGGCGCCCACGCCGTGCCGGATGGCGTGGCGCATCACGAGTACGTCGAGCTGGTGGCGAACGAGATGCTGCCGGCCGTCGCCGGCGAGGCCGACTTCTGCGACGTCTTCTGCGATCGCGGCTTCTTCAGCCTGGCCGATGCAGAACGGATCCTGGAGGCTGCCGCGCGCCACGGCCTCGGCCTGCGCATGCACGCCGATCAGCTGGCCGCCACCGGCGCCGCGCAGCTCGCCGCACGGCTGGGGTGCGCCTCGGCCGACCACCTCGAGCAGCTCGACGCGGATGGGATCGTGGCGCTGGCCGCCTCATCGACGGTGGCGACCCTGCTCCCCGGCCCGGCGCTGGTGATGCGCGACCGGCTGCCACCGGCACGGGCGCTGCTCGACGCGGGCGCCCTCGTGGCCCTCGGCAGCGACGCCAATGCCGGCACCTTCGGCAGCCCATCGATGCCGCTGGTCATTGGGCTGGCGGCCACGCTGCTCGGCATGACGCTCACCGAGGCGCTCGCCGCGGCCACCACCGGCGCCGCCGCCTCACTGTCACGAACGGCCATCGCCGGCGCGATCGGACCCGGGATGCCGGCCGACCTGGTCGCGTGGGACGCCGTCCACGAGGGCGCCTTCGCGCTGCATCTCGGCGCGGTGCGGCCGCGCCAGGTCTGGGTCGCCGGGCGGCCGATGCAGCCTGACTGAGGGCTCGCCTCCGCCTTGACTCGCGCGGTACCATCTGTTCGCCCGAGAACCCCCCATCCACGCGCCTCGGACGCCAGGTCGGGCTTCCCGTCCCGAAAGGTCACAGCAATCGCCAGCCGCCCCCGCCTTGTCGTCGTCGACGATTCACCCGAGTTCCTGGCCCTCGTCCGAGATCTCGTTGCGGACCGTGCCTCCGTTGAGTGCTTCGATTCGCCTGACACGCTCGTCGACGACGTCGCCAGGGTTGCTCCCGACATGATCATGATCGACCTCAAGCTCGATGGAGCGGGCCGCGGCTGGGACCTCCTCCGAGAGTGCCGTGCCGATCCGCGCCTTGCCGGGCTCACCTTCGTCATCTGCAGCGCGGACGTCTACGGGATCGAAGAGCACCAGCCCGAGATCAGCTCCATGACCGATGTCCACGTCCTGCGCAAGCCGTTCGATATCGCCGAGTTCGAGGACGCCATCGCTCCCGTCCTGGACAGGATGACCGCCGCCTGATGGCCTGACGCGCTTGACCGCGTGCCGATGATGGGCGCCATGGACCGCTTTCGAATCGTGGTCATCGGCGCCGGAGCCGCCGGAGAAGCCGCGGCCCACTACGCGGCGGCGCAGGGCGCGCGAGTCGCCATCGTCGACCGGGAGCTGTTCGGCGGCTCCTGCCCCTTCTGGGCCT
>DASSNI010000139.1:0-8228 GCA_035701385.1 Candidatus Limnocylindria bacterium
GTGATGGCGTCGTGGCCGCAGCTGAACCCGGTGCGCTCGACGGTCACCCCGTTGCCCGCCCCGGGCTTCGGGATGTTGATCACCGCGAACGTGCAGTTGTCGTCCTCGACCGACTCGTCGTAGAAGTCCTGGATGTCGACCGTGGCCCGCACCTTGTAGCGACCGCCCGGCAGGCCGGTGATGTCGATCCACTGGAACACGAAGTTCCACGGGTACCGGTCGCCCCAGCCGACGGAGACACCCACCCGGTTGTGCAGCACGTTGCGCTCGCCGCACCACTCCTGCCGGTAGTAGCCGGAGCGCCGCGCCCCGGGAAGCGACAGGTCGACGGGGGTCGTGTCGAAGAAGCAGAAGCCGGTCTTGGCGCCGCGCCGGGTGGTCGCCAGGTCGCCGATGCGCCAGACCTCGTAGATGACCACGTCCTGCACGTGCCAGTGGTCGTGGCCGTCGCCGGCGTACTTCGACACGGCAGGGGTGCCGATGCGCCGGGTCGAGCCATCCCAGCGGTACATGATCTGGTCCATCTCCATGGTCGGGTCGTTCGGGCCGGAGCGGTCGCCCTTGAGCTCGAACGGTCCGCGGCCGACGTTCGAAAAGACCGTCGTGAAGCGGAGCAGCCGGCGCCCGTTCAGGTGGTCGATGGTCAGGTCGCTGAGGCGAACCATCTGCAGGTTCGGCCGCTTGTCGCCGTCACGCGCGATCGCCGGCTGGGGGCCGGGCAGGATCCAGGCCCCGGCGGCCAGGATCAGGGCCAGGGCCAGGTGCAGGAACCGGTGGGCGGTGGTCATGAGGCTCTCCCGTCGGCCGGGCAGCGGTCGCCGGCGTCTGGTCCGAGGATAGCCAAAGATCGCGTGGCCCCGCGCCACCGGTAGAGTGCCCACCATGACGGTGGTGGTCGACAAGTTCGGCGGGTCCGTGCTGCGCCGGCCGGAGGACATCGCGGCGGCCGTGTCCGCGGTTGCCGAGCAGCGGGATGCCGGCCTGCGGCCGGTGGTCGTGGTGTCGGCCTTCGAGGGCGTGACTGACGCGATCCTGGCCTCGGCGGCGGTCCTGCTGCCTGATGGCGGCGCCGCCATCCGCGAGCCCGGCCACGACGCCGACTCCACGTTCGCCCGTGAGACGGACCGGGCGCTGAGCACCGGCGAGGCGCTGTCCGCTGCCCTCTTCGCGCTCGGACTGCAGGCCCGTGGCATCCCGGCTCGCTCGTTCAGCGGGGCCGAGGCCGGCATCCGCACCGCGGCCGGGCACCTGGGCGCCGAGGTGCGGCGCGTCGTGCCTCGCCGGCTGCGCGCTGCGCTGGGCGAGGGCCTGGTGCCGGTGGTTGCCGGCTTCCAGGGCATCGGTGCCCACGGGGAGCTGACCACCCTCGGCCGCGGCGGAACCGACCTGTCGGCGGTGGTGCTGGCAGTGGCACTCCGCGCGGCGCGCTGCGAGCTGTTCAAGGACGTGGGCGGCGTGATGGAGGCGGATCCGCACCTGGTCCCCGCCGCGCGCCTGCTCCCCGAGGTCGATGCTCGCCAGCTGGAGCTGCTGGCGGCGATGGGCGCCGAGGTGGTGCATCCCGTGGCCGTGCGTCGCGCGCGTCGCGGCCGCATGCCGCTGGAGGTGCGCGCGCTCCAGAGCGATGCGCCACGGACCGTCGTCGTCCCGGGGCGCGGGCGCCAGCGCCCGGCAGGTCGGCTGATGCTGGCCGTGGACCGGAAGGGTGCAATCGCCCGCGTCAGCGTGGTAGGGCCGGCGTCGCTGCTGCCCGACCTTCTGCCGATCCCCGCCCACGGCGCCGGCACCTTCGACGATGGCGGCTGGCGGGTGGCCTGGTCCGAGGTGCCGGCCGAGCAGGCGGCGTTTGCCGCCCGAGCGGTGCATGCCGCCCTGATGGCCTCCGCCGAAGGGGGCCGCTGAGGCGATCAGACCGCTTCGTGGTCTCCGACATCGGCGCGCGGCCGGACCTGCAGGACGATGGCCGCGGCCACGATCAGCGCCCCGCCGACCAGCTGAATGGGCGCCGGCCGCTCGCCGACCAGCACGAACGCCAGCGCCACCGCGACCATCGGCTCGAACAGCGCCAGGATGGCGGCGCGTGGTGGCCCCAGCCGGCGCACGCCGCTGATGTAGAGGTACGTCGACGCGCCGGCGCCGATGACGCCGGCCAGCACCACTGGCCACAGCGCATCCGCACCGTGCACCGGCGTCAGGAGGGACGCGCCTTCCCCCAGGACCAGGGCGGCGAGCACGTACAGCACCGCTGCCGTGCCCATGGTCAGCACTGCCGCCTGCGCGCTCGGCACGTGTGAGAAGGCGTGCCGCGCGGCCAGCACGTACAGCGTCTGGCCGATGCCGGCCACGAACGCCAGCGCGATGCCGATCACGTCCAGCTGCCCGATGCCGCCGGCGCCGGCGACCATCAGCACGCAGCCGATCAGCGCCATGCCGAGCGCCGCCCAGCGCAGCGCATCCAGCCGCTCGCCGAACCACAGCACCGAGGCCAGCGCGACCCACGCCGGGTAGAGGTAGAACACCAGCAGGGCGAGCGTGATGCCAACGCGCTGGAACGCGGCAAAGACGCAGAAGTTCAGGATCGCGTTCACCAGGCCGGTGCCCAGCAGGAATCGCATGTCGCGACGCGGCAACGCGCTGAGCGGCACGGCGCCGCTCGACCTTCCGGCGACCTGCGCGCCGGCCATCACGATGCCCACGCACGCGGCCCCCAGCGCCGCGCGCCAGGTGACGAAGGGCAGGGTGCCGACTCCGGCCCGGTCGCCGAACTCGGCAAGGGGACCGAGCGTGGCGAAGAAGGCGGCGGCCGAGATGGTCATCGCCACGCCGACGAAGTCCGGCCCGGCGGCGCGCGTGCGTGTCACCCGCGTGATTCGACGGGCGTCTCGCGCTCCGCGTCCTCCAGCTCGCCGGCCAGGCGGGTCCACTCCGCCGCCAGCTGATCGGCCCGATCGCGCGCGGCGTTGTGCCGGGCGATCAGGTCGCGCACCAGGCTCGGGTCCTCGTAGGTGGCGGGATCGGCCAGGCGTTGGCTGAGCTCGGTCAGCTCGACATCGGTGCTGGCGGCATCGGCTTCTGCCTTCTGGAGCGCGGCCCGCAGCTCGCGCGTGCGCCCGTAGCGCAGATTCCGCTGCGACGCCTCCTGGCGCCGGCGGTCGGCGGCCTGGGTGGCGGTCTCGCGCCGCCGCGGGGGTGGGGCTTCGGTGCCCCGCGGGCTGGCGCGCCCCTCCGTGGCGCCGCGACCCTCGATGTCCAGGCCGCGCTTGGCGGCGTAGTACTCGAAGTCGCCGGCGAACGGCGTGGCCGTGCCGCCGTCGACCTCCACGATGGTGTTGGCCACGCTGCGAATCAGGTAGCGGTCGTGGGTGATCAGCACGATCGTGCCGGGGAACGCTGTCAGCGCGTCCTCCAGCACGTCGCGACTGGCGATGTCCAGGTGGTTGGTCGGCTCGTCCAGGCACAGCAGGTTGGCCGGATCGGCCATCAGCTTGGCCAGCGCCAGGCGCGTCTGCTCACCGCCGGACAGGACGGCCACCTGCTTGTCGACCGCGTCGCCGGAGAAGAGGAAGGCGCCCAGCAGGGAGCGGATCTCGCTGCTCGTAAGCCGCGGAGCGGCGCCGGTCAGCTCGTCCAGCACCGTGTTGTCCGGGTTGAGGGCCTCGATCTGGTGCTGCGCGAAATACGCCACCCGCACGTTCGATCCCAGCTCGCGACTGCCGCCGTCGAGCTCCAGCACGCCGGCCAGGATCTTCAGCAGCGTGCTCTTGCCGGCGCCGTTTGGGCCGATGAGCGCCACCCTCTGGCCGCGCTGCAGCTCGAGGTCCAGGCCGTCGTACACCGTGTGCGCGCCGTAGCGCTTCACCACGTTGCTGAGGGTGATGACCGTGCGGCCGCCGCGCGGCGGCTCCGGGAAGCGGAACTTCACCGTGCGGCTGCGCCTCGTGGGAGCCGCCACCCGGTCCATGCGCTCCAGGGCCTTGATCCGGCTCTGCACCTGCCGCGCCTTGGTGGCCTTGTAGCGGAAACGCTGGATAAAGCGCTCGATCTCGGCCACCTTGCGACCCTGCGCGGCGGCCTGGCGCTCCAGCTGGGCGATCCGCTCCTCGCGCTGCTCCACGAAGTCGGCGTAGTCGCCGGCATACTCGGCCAGCGTGCCGGCGCGCAGCTCGGCCACGCGGTTCACGACGGCGTTGATGAAGTCGCGATCGTGGCTGACCAGGATCACCGCTCCGGCGTAGTCGCCCAGGAAGCCCTGCAGCCACTCGACCGAGGCCAGGTCCAGGTGGTTGGTCGGCTCGTCGAGCAGCAGCAGGTCGGGGTTCTGGAGCAGGAGCCGGGCGAGCGCCACGCGCATCATCCAGCCGCCGGAGAACTCGGTCGTGCGCCGCTCCATATCGGCTTCGGCGAAGCCAAGCCCCGCCAGGATGCGACGCCCTTCCGCCTCCAGGCCGTAGCCGCCCATGGCCTCGAACCGATGCTGCAGCCGGCCGTACTCGTCCATCAGCTCGGCCAGCTCATCCTCCTCGGTCGCCTCCGCCAGCTCGCTCTCGATGTGGCGCATCCGCCGGCCGATGCCGGTCACCGCCCCGGCCCCGGCCAGCACCTCGGCGATCGCCGTCTGGCCGCGAGATTCGGCGACCTCCTGGCGCAGGTAGCCGATCACCAGGTCGCGCGCCCGCGTCACCGTCCCGGCGTCCGGCTCCTGGTCGCCGGTGATGATCTCGAGCAGCGTCGTCTTGCCCGCCCCGTTGGGGCCGACCACCGCGATCCGCCGCCCGGCGCCAACCTGCAGGTCCACACCGTCGAACAGGTGCTGCGCCCCGTGGCTCTTGGCGATGCCGGTCAGCGTCACCAGGCTCATGTGTCCGCCCCCGCGTCGGACGAGGCGCCGGCCACCGTCAGGCGCGCGCCGGCCGTGTCGAAGCGCAGCCGCGTGGCCATGCCACGCACACCGGCGCCGTTCCAGGCCTTCTCCACGGCGTGCGCGCTGATGGGTGAGTCGCAGATGGCCAGCACGCTGGGCCCCGCGCCGGACAGGCAGGCGCCCGCCGCCCCGCGCTCCTGTGCCAGCTCGATCAACTCGGCCGCTCCGGGCAGCCGGGGCAGGCGATGCGGCTGGTGCAGCGTGTCGCGCATCGCCTCACGCAGCATGCCGGCGTCCGAGGTCAGGATGGCCGTGGCCAGCAACGCGCTGCGTCCCGCCTGGAGCGCGGCGTCGCGATGGGCGACCATCTCCGGCAGCGCGGCGCGCATCTCGTCGGTGCGGCTCTCGGCGGCGGCGACGAACACGACCGGAATCCACGCCTCCGGCACGCGGAAGCGGCGGAACGAGAGCCGCCCGCCGTCGCCGGCGACCGACAGCGTGAAGCCGCCGTACAGAGCCGCGGACACGTTGTCGGGATGCCCCTCCAGCGACGCGGCCATGCCAAGCAGCTCGTCCGCGGACGGCGCCGAACGGCCCACGCTGGCGCCCAGCAGCAGGCCGGCCACGATGGCCGCCGCCGAGCTGCCCAGCCCGCGGGCAGCGGGGATCATGCTGCTGACCTCGAGCCGCCACGACCCGCTGCCGGTCGGCGAGCCGTAGGCGGCGCGCATCCCCTCGCGGAAGGCACGGATCACCAGGTTCGCATCCGGATCGTCATCCGGCCGCGGCGCGCCCTCGCCGTGGGCGTTGAGCACGATGCCGGGCAGGTCCCCGTGGTGCAGCTCCGCGCGCAGCTTCAGGCTTAGGGCGGCCGCGAAGCAGTCGAAGCCGCTGCCCAGGTTGGCGGTGGAGGCCGGAACGTCGACCGAGGCGATGGGCGGCATGGCCCGGCGAGTATAGGTAGCCCCACGGCACCCTCAGGCCGGCTGCGCCACCTCGGCGTGGCGGAAGCAGTCGACCAGGTGGTCGTTCACCAGGCCGGCCGACTGCATGAAGGCGTACACGATCGTCGGGCCGACGAAGCTGAAGCCGCGCCGCCTCAGGTCGCGGGATAGCGCCCGGGAGGCATCGGTCTCGGCTGGCACGTCGGCCAGCGTGGTCCAGGCGTTCTGGATGGGGCCGCCATCGACGAATGACCACAGATGCTCGCTGAAGGAGCCGATGTCATCGGCCAGGCGCAGGACGGCGCGCGCGTTGCCGATGACCGATGCGACCTTGGCGCGATTGCGGACGATGCCGGCATCGGCCAGCAGGCCGGCGACGTCGGCGTCGTCGAAGGACGCGACCCGCCGCGGGTCGAAGCCGGCGAAGGCGCGCCGGTAGCCCTCGCGCTTGCGCAGGATGGTGATCCACGCCAGGCCCGCCTGCGCGCCCTCCAGGCACAGCAGCTCGAACAGCGCGCGGTCGTCGTGGAGCGGCACGCCCCACTCGCGGTCGTGGTAGTCGACGTACAACGGATCGCTCGTCGCCCAGCCGCAGCGCATCGGCTCCGTCCGGCTCGTCACCGGTTGATTCTGCCAGCCGGTATCCTCTGCGGCGTGACCCACGACGAGCCCATTCGCATCATCCTGGTCGACGACCACGAGGTCGTGCGCCGCGGCCTGCGCGGATTTCTGGAACTGCAGCCGGACATCGAGGTCGTCGGCGAGGCGGCCGATGGCGTGCAGGCCGTCGAGCTGGCCGCGCGCCTGACGCCCGACGTCATCCTGATGGACCTGCTGATGCCGAACATGGACGGCCTGACCGCGATTGCCACGATCAAGCAGGCCAGCCCCATGATCGAGATCATCGCCGTCACCAGCTTCATCGAGGAGGAGAAGGTGACCTCCGCGCTGGAGGCCGGCGCCTCCGGCTACCTGCTCAAGGACGCCGATGCCGAGGAGGTGGCGGACGCCATCCGTGCCGCACATGCCGGCGAGGTGCACCTGGACGCGGCGGTCGCGCGGCTGCTGGCGCAGCGCCTGCGCACGCGACGCGAAGAGGAGCCGGTCGAGCCGCTCACGCCGCGCGAGAAGGAGGTGCTGGCCCAGCTGGGCAAGGGCGCCTCGAACAAGGAGATCGCCTACGAGCTGTCGATCACCGAGCGCACCGCACGCACCCACGTGAGCAACATCCTCGGCAAGCTCGGACTGGCCAGCCGCACGCAGGCCGCCCTGTGGGCGGTGGAGCACAAGCTGGTCGACGCTTAGTCCCCGGCTCGTCGCCGCTCTTGCCGATGTATCGGTGACTGAGGCGCGCGCAAGACTCGCCAGGCGCCCTGTCGTTGGTTAATCGGTCGGCGTTGTGCCTAACGGGGAAAGAACCTCGCCTCGCACGCATGCCCCTTACCGATAAGGCGGTCGGATGACACGGAGGAAAGCCCCCACGCGCAGATTCGACCGATATGTCGGCGGGCACACGCAAGCCCCGGCCAGCTTCCTGGCCGGGGCTCGTGGGTTGAACGGAAGGTCAGGCGGCGGCCATTCCGTTGCGGCCACCGAAGACCGAGGCGAAGGCGCTGCGCACCAGGGCCATCGGGCTTCCATAGACGCGGACGGAGTCGATGACGATCAGGCCGATGAGCCCGAGCTCGACCGCCTTGGCGAAGTAGGCAAGTCCGAAGTACGGCCCCTGGATCGCCCAGGCGACGATGGTGAGTGCCGCGTAGCCGGCCAGCGCCACGCGCGGGAACCAGCTGAAGCGGGCCACCAGCGGCAGGGGCGCCACCGAGCCGATGACGTACAGGGCTGCCAGTCCGGCATAGCCCAGCGCATTCAGCGTGAACAGCATGCCGCCCAGGCCAAGGTGGATGTAGCCGGTCGTCAGGGCCAGCGCCACGATGGCGGTGGTCAGCGCGACGCCGAAACCGTGAGACGAGCGGGTCGCGGGATGGGTATGTGCGGTCATGGGACGGGTCTCCGTGTTTGCTTCGGTTCTGTCGCGCCGCGATTCGGCGTGTCCGGAACCGATGCTGCCAGCCGGTGCTGCGGAGGCCATCCGGCGTCCGAAGCACGGGCACCTCGATCATCGGCCGATGTGCTCGTCGGCCAAGTGACGTACGTCCCGGCCCGGCCGGGAGAGCCATGGGCAGGTCCGGGATGGATGCCGGTATCCTCGTGGCATGACCGCCGATGCCGAGCTGCTGAAGGGCGCCGTCCGGGAGGTGGCCCGCCTGCTGCAGGCAGACGGCGCGCTCATCTACCTGGTCGACGACTCCGGCGAGACGCTGCGCTTCGCGTATGACGCCGGCATCACCGATCGCCGGGCGCGCCGCCTGCTGCGCGATCTGTCGCTGCCCGTCGGAGTGGGCATGTTCGGCACGACCGTC
>DASSNI010000140.1:0-27333 GCA_035701385.1 Candidatus Limnocylindria bacterium
CCTTACACGCTGCAGGTTCGCCCGCGGGTTCTGCTGCGGCCTGAAGACAGCCTCTCGTTCGGCGTGTCGTGGAGCAATTGGTGCGACGATGCCCCAAATGTGCCTCTTGCGCTGGAGTTCGTGGTTGGTCCGAGTCAAGAAACGTTCAGTGTTCCGCCGGTCCTCGTCCCACCATGCGTGGGCGGCGGAGAAGCGTCCGTCCTCAACGTGACCGAGCTGCAGCCAGCCAACTGACCAGAGTGGCTCGTCCCGCGACGCGGGCCAAGGTGACACACTCAGGGGTGTGACGAACCGGCTGGCACGCGAGACGAGCCCCTACCTGCTGCAGCACGCCGAGAACCCCGTCGACTGGTATCCGTGGGGGCCGGAGGCGCTGCAGCGGGCGAGGGAGCTTGATCGGCCGATCTTCCTGTCCATCGGCTATTCGGCCTGCCACTGGTGCCATGTCATGGAGCGCGAATCCTTCGAGGATGAGGCGACCGCCGCGCAGCTGAACGCCGGCTTTGTGCCGATCAAGGTGGACCGCGAGGAGCGTCCGGACCTGGATGACGTGTACATGGCCGCCGTGCAGGCGATGACCGGCGGCGGTGGATGGCCGATGAGCGTCTTCCTGACCCCTGACCTCCGCCCCTTCTTCGGCGGCACCTACTTCCCGCCCGATGACCGCCACGGCCTGCCGGCCTTCCGTCGCGTGCTGGATGCCATCAGCGACGCGTACGCCAACCGGCGCGCGGACGTCGAGCAGCAGGGCACCCAGCTCGCGGCACACCTCCAGGAGCAGCTCGCGGTGCGGCCAGGAGCCGCGGACCCAGAGCGCGCACAGCTGGAGCGCGCGGTGGCGCGCCTGGCGCAGTCGTTCGACCCCGTGCACGGCGGATTCGGCGGCGCACCCAAGTTCCCGGCCCCCATGACGATGGAGTTCCTCTTGCGCGCCTGGCGGCGCAGTGGCGATGCGCTGACGCTTCGGATGGTGACCGTCACCCTCGATCGCATGGCTGACGGCGGCATCCACGACCAGCTGGGCGGTGGCTTTGCCCGCTACAGCACCGATGCGCAATGGCTGGCCCCGCACTTCGAGAAGATGCTGTACGACAACGCGCAGCTCGCCCACGCCTTCCTCGAGGCATTCCGCGCCACGCGCGAGGAGCGCCATGCGACCGTCGTCCGCCGCACGCTTGACTTCATGCTTCGCGAGCTGCGCACCGATGATGGCGGCTTCGCATCGGCGCTGGATGCCGACAGTGAGGGCGAGGAGGGTCGCTTCTACACCTGGTCGGCCGCCGAGTTCGACGCCGTGCTGGCTGCGGCCGGGCTGGAGGCCGATGAGGTGACGGCGCTCCGCGCCCACTGGGACGTGAAGCCTGATGGCAACTGGGAGGGCAAGACCATCCTGCGCGTGGTGGGTGATCCGCCGAATGGTGCGCTCGTGGAACGGGCGCGCGCTGCCCTGCTGGAGGCACGTGCACGCCGCGTGCGCCCCGGCCGCGACGACAAGCAGCTCGCCGGCTGGAACGGCATGGCGCTGCGCGCGCTGGCGACGGCCGCCCTCGTGCTGCGGGACGACGTCTACGCCGACGCCACGCGCGGTCTCGTGGCTTTCGTCCGCAGGGACCTGCTGCGCGACGACCATCGGCTGTGGCGCACCGCACGCGACGGGCGAGCCCACACGCCGGCCTTTGCCGAGGACTACGCCACCCTGGCCGATGGCCTGCTGGCAGCGCACGCCGCCCTCGGCGATCCAGATGATCTGCTCCTGGCCCGCCTCCTCACCGATCGCCTCATCGCTGACTTCTGGGACGATGCCAGCGGAACGCTGTTCGACACCGCGGCGGAGCACGACCGCACTGTCGCGCGTCCTCGCTCGCTGCTCGACAACGCCACGCCCTCCGGCAACGCGGTGGCGGCCGATGTGCTGCTTCGGCTGGCGCTGCTCACAGGGGAGCCGGACTACGACCGCCGCGCGCGCAGCGTCCTGCGGGCCGTGCAGCCGGCCCTCGACCGTCAGCCGCTCGCCTTCGGCCGCATGCTGGCCGTTGCGGACCGGGCGCTGGGCGAGCAGGTGGACGTGGTGGTGGCCGGCCCGGCGGAGAAGACATTGGAGCTGCGCCGCGAGGCTGCGGGGCCGTTCGCGCCGGACCTGGTGATCGCGGCGCTGCCGGAAGCGGCGCCATACGCAGAGTGGCCGCTCTTCGAGGGCAAGGCCGCCGCGGACGGCCACGCGACTGCGTATGTGTGCCGCGGCTACGCCTGCGACCGTCCCACGGGCGACGCCGCCGAGGTCCGCCAGCAGGTCGAGCGCCTGTCCGGGGTCAGCCCGCCAGGAAGCTGATGCGCACGGTCCGCCGCGGGTTGTCCGGGTTGGGATCCACCAGGGCGATCGACTGCCAGGTGCCCAGCTGCAGGCGCCCCCCATGGACCGGCACGCTGATCGACGGCGGGACGAGCAGCGGCAGGACGTGATCCGCGCCATGCCCCGGCGAGCCGTGCCGATGCCGCCAGCGAACGTCGCGCGGCAGCAGCCGGTCGAGCGCGTCGAGGAGGTCGTCGTCCGAGCCGCTGCCCAGCTCCATGACCACCACGCCTGCGGTGGCATGCGGCACGAAGACGTTCAGCAGCCCATCGGCTCCTTCCGCGACCTCGGCCAGGAAGCGCGCGCAGGCATCGGTGAGGTCGAACGTGCCGCGGCGTGAGCCGGTGGTGACCGTGATGTCGCGCGATTCCATCGGCGCAGAGCCTAGCCGAGCGGCGGACGGAAGCGGGCTATCATGCCCGCCGATGAGCCCCGAGCATTCGCGTCGCCGCGCCCTTCGGCGCGGCATGGACGCCAGCGCCGTCCTGCTGGCCCTCACCCTCGTCCTGGCAGCGTGCGGCGTGCAGGCCACGCCGAGCCCGAGCGTCTCGGCGCTGCCCAGCCCGACGGCGACCGGCGTGCCGACCCCCACGGCATCGCCCTCGCCCACGCCGCTGCCCACCCCCAACCCGCTGAACGAGGAGCTGCTGGGCAGCCGCTTCACGATCCTGGTGGTGGGCGAGGACGTGAGCGCCGCGCGCCGGGCGCGCGGGTACATCGGCGACAACACCGACGCGATCATGGTGGTCAGCGTCAGCCCGCGGCAGAAGAAGGTCGTGATGCTCAGCCTGCCGCGCGACAACGTCGACATCCCTCTCGGCAACGGGCAGATCTGGTCCGGCAAGGTCAACGCCATCGCCAACACGTACGGCGTGGACGGTCTGCGGCAGGCCATGGCCGCGCTGCTGGATATCGAGATCCCGTACTACGTCAAGGTCAACATGGACGACTTCGTGTCGCTGGTCGACGCCGTGGGCGGCATCCGGGTCAACGTGAAGACTGTCGTCCAGGAGCCGCGCTGGGGCCTCTACCTGACGCCGGGCAAGGCGCATCTCGATGGCCGCACGGCGCTCTACTTCTCACGGGCGCGCTACTACGACAGCGACTACGCCCGCGCCGCGCGCCAGCAGCAGGTCATTCGCGCCCTTGTCCACAAGTACACCAACCGCAACACGAACATCGACTTCGCGCAGGTGCTTCTCACCCTGGCCGGCCTGGACACGAACCTGGATCTCGCCGAGCTGGCCACGCTCACCGTCCTGGCGCGGCGCGCGGTGAACGCGGACTACGTGGCCGAGGTGCTCACGCCGCCGACCTACGCCCTGAACTGGGGCGATCAGCACGATGGCCGCGGGTGGGTGATCATCCCGAACGTGGACGCCATGCGCGCCCGCGCCCACCAGCTGATGCGCGACTGATTCGGCCGATACGCCGGCTCAGGCGCCGGCGTAGGAGTGCTCGCCCACGAACACCAGGCCCGCGCCCAGGTAGGTGAACAGCACGCCTGCGAAGCCCATGACCAGCAGCCAGGGCGCCGCTGCGCCCCAGCGGTCACGGCGCGTGGCGACATGCAGGTAGGCGCCGTACACGAGCCAGGTGGCCGCAGCGGCCAGCTCCTTGGGGTCGTTGCTCCAGTACGCGCGCCACGCCAGGTTGGCCCACACCGAGCCGAGCACGATGGCCGCGGTCAAGATCGGAAAGCCGATGAGCACCGCCCGATGCGCCACGGCTCGCCCCGCCGTGGCTGAGGGCAGGACCCTGATCCGATCGTTCGCTCGGCGCTGGATGAGCTCGGCGATGGCACCGGCGAATGCCACGCCTCCCAGCGCGTAGGCCAGGATCGCCGCGCCCACATGCACGGTGAGCAGCAGCGGAGCCTGCAGCGCCGGCACCAGCGGCAGCACCTCGGACGGCTGGGAGAGCGCCAGCCAGGCCAGGCCCGCGCCGATGAGCGCCACCACGGGCGCCAGCTGCCGGACCGGCATGCGGCGCTGCAGCACGCCGTAGCTGGCCACCACCATGAAGCTGAAGGCGGTCGCGGTCTCGTGAAGGTTGCTCCACGGGGCGCGGCCGGCCGCGGCGGCGCGCACGGTGAGCGCGGCGAGCAGCAGGCCGCCAGCCAGCCACAGCGACCAGTGTGCGGCCCGCAGCAGGCGGTCACGCAGCAGCGCCGCAGCGCCGAGCAGCGAGCTGCCCAGGAGCGCCACCAGCGCGGCGGCCAGCAGGGCGGTGGTCAGCGCTTCCATGTGCGGTTCCTGCGCGGAGCCGTTCGCCGGGCAGCGTCCCGACGTGAGCGGCTCAGTGGGCGGCCGCTTCGACCAGCGTCGAGCGCGTGCCGCACCGGTAGCAGGACTCGTCGGCGGCACGAATGGTTGCGCCGCAGTTCGCGCAGCTCACCGCCAGGTCCGCCTCGCAGTGCGTGCAGAAGCGCGCGCCGGGTGGGTACTGCAGCCCGTCCACCGGGCAGTAGGGAGTGCCGCGCGGCGCCTCGATGGCGCCGTCAGGCGCCCGTGGCAGGCGCAGCGTGGGCTGCACGACCGATTCGGCATTGATGCCGACCTGCGAGACGCGGAGGTAGCCGATCACCAGCCAGGCCAGGTACAGCGCCGCGAGGCCGAGCAGGCCCCACGGGAGGAGGGTGGCCACGAAGCCGGCGGAGTCGTCGGCGATCCATTCGATGAGGTCGCGGATGGCTTCCATAGGCGTCGCGATCATAGCATCGGGCTCGCGGGCTGCCGGGTCGGCGAGCGCGGTACACTCCGCCAAATCGCAGCCTGCGCGAGGACATGCCGCGGCCCAAGCTTGATCCTGCGACGCCCCTGACCGAGCTCCACGTCCACCTCGGCGCGGCCGTCACGCCGGCCATCATGTGGGGCATCGCCCACGCCCAGGGCATCCGGCTGCCAACCAAGGACTACTGGGCCTTCCGCGACCTGATCACCGTGGGCCGCCAGCGCCGCTCCTTCCAGGCCTACCTCGACCTCTTTCACTGGACCGAGCTCATCCAGTCCAGCCCCATCGCGGTCGAGCGCAGCGTGTACGAGGTCATCGGCGGTGCCTACCGCAAGAACAACGTCACTCGCCTGGAGCTGCGCTTCAACCCCATGAAGCGCAACCGGGGCGGCGAGCAGGACCTTGACCACATCATCGCCGCCGCGGTCCGCGGCATGGACCGCGCCGTGCTCGAGTATCCGCAGGTGCGCGCCGGGCTGATCCTCTGCCTGGATCGCGCCTTTCCCTACGATTTGAACGAGATCATTGCCGCCAAGGCCATCGCCTGGCGCGACCGCGGCGTGGTGGCGGTCGACATCGCCGGCCCGGTCGAGCCGTCCTTCCACTTCCGGGATTACCGCGACCTGTTCAGCCAGGTGCGACGCGCCGGGCTGGGCGTGACGGTGCACGCCGGCGAGACCGGTGGTGCCGACGAGGTGCGGGAGGCGGTCGAGGCGCTGGAGCCGACCCGCATCGGCCATGGCGTGCGCAGCACTGACGATCCGCGGGTGATGGCCATGCTCCGCGAGCGCGGCGTAGTGCTGGAGGTGTGCCCGTCCTCGAACCTGAACACACGGGTCATCCACAGCCACGCCGAACTACGTTCCGTGCTGCGCCGGCTGGTCGACAACGGTGTGCGCTTTGCCCTGTCCACCGATGGACCGGAGATGCTGCGCTCCTACCTCCGAGACGAGATCGACCTGCTGCTGCGCCAGGAAGTGCTCACCTTCGACGAGATCCTCGCCGCGCTCGAGACGGCGCGGGAGGCCTCGTTCGTCGACCGCGCGCCGGTTCCCGGACGGGCCGATGCGGAGGGCGTTCCGCCGGTCAACCACGCCGCCATCGCGCTCGAGGTCGAGGTCTAGGCTGGTATCCTCCGGGCCGTGTCCTCGATCTGGCGCCCGGTCCGTGAGCGGCAGGCTGCACGCTCCCTGATGGTCATCGTCGCCCATCCGGGTGACGAGGCGTTCGGATTCGGCGGGGCGATCGCCCAGGCCGCCAGCGAGGGAGCCTACGTGGTGGTGGTATGCGCCACGCGTGGCCGCTTCGACCCGCGGCTGCTCGAGAAGCCGCCCGCCCCGGGCGGCCGCAACCGGCACTACTCGAAGCCCGTGGTGTGGCGCAACCTGGACACCGTCCGCGAGGACGAGATGCGCCGCTCCGTCGCGCTGCTGGGCGTGAACGTCCTGCGCGTGCTGGACTACGCCGAGGAGGCGCTGGCCACCACCGACTTCGCCGAGCTGACGGGTCGGCTGGTGGAGCCGATACGGATGCATCGGCCGGAGGTCATCCTCAGCTTCGGACCGGATGGCGTGACCGGTGACGCCGACCACGTGGCGGTCAGCCGGTCCGTCGACGAGGCGTTCCGCCTGGCGGGGGAGCCACTCGCCTACGAGGACGACATCGAGGAGGACCAGGTGGCCTGGCGCGCGGCCAAGCTCTACCACCTCGTGGTGCCGCCGTCGCAGCTCGCCAGCCTGTCGGACATGGCGCCGCCGGGCTATGGCTCGACCGACGGGGATACCGTCACCCTGGAGCTGGGGGAGCTCAGCCGCCTGAAGCTGGCCGCCATCAGCCGCCACGTGTCGCAGACCGGGTCAGAAGGACCCTTCCACGACTGGACGCCGGAGATGCGGGACGGCTTCCTGGCCACCGAGCACTACCGCCTGGCACGCTCCAACCTGCCGGTTGCCGCGGGCGATGCGCCACCCGAGACAGAGTCCTCCATCTGGGACGGCCTTCCCTAGGCTCCCGCGCCGCGCCGCGCCGCCGGCGCATCGGCTCAACATAGATAGCATTCGATGCGAGCATCCGTCTGCTACGCTCGATGGGCCCAGCCCCGATCGAGAGGAAAGGAAGCCGTCCTTCGGCATGGCCGATCAGCTGACGAACGACAACATCATGGCCGTCCTCGGCCAGGTCAAGGATCCCGAGATCGGGCGTGACCTGGTGAGCCTGGGGATGGTCAAGACCATCGACATCAATGGCTCAGCGGTGGACCTGACCGTCGAGCTCACCACGCCCGCCTGTCCGCTGAAGGCCAAGATCGAGTCCGACATCGTCGACGGGCTGGAGGCGCTGGGCGCCACCGCGGTGCGCGTGGACTGGGCGAGCAACGTGAAGCGCTCGTTCGGCGGACCGGCGGCCGACCTCATTCCTGGCGTGAAGAACACGATCGCCGTGGCGTCCGGCAAGGGTGGCGTGGGCAAGACCACCGTCGCCGTCAACCTGGCAGTCAGCCTGGCGCGCGACGGCGCGCGGGTCGGCCTCCTGGACGCCGACATCACCGGCCCCAACGTGCCGCTGATGATGGGCACCGTCGGCGCGCACGTGACCGGCGCGGGCGGCCGCGTGAACCCGGTGGTCAGCCACGGCGTGAAGATGATGAGCATCCAGTACTTCCTGACCGGTGACGCGCCGGTGATCTGGCGCGGCCCGCTCATCCACTCCGCCATCCAGCAGTTCCTGCGCGACGTCGAATGGGGCGAGCTCGACTACCTGGTCGTCGACCTGCCGCCCGGCACCGGCGACGCGGCGCTGTCCATCAGCCAGCTCATCCCGCTGTCCGGGGCGCTGGTGGTGACCACGCCGCAGGAGGTGAGCCTGATGGACGCCCGCAAGGCGATCGCGATGTTCACCAAGGTCAACGTGCGGACCATCGGCGTGGTCGAGAACATGTCGGGCTTCATCTGCCCGGATTGCGGCAGCGAGCACGACATCTTCGGCTCCGGCGGCGGCTCGACGATCGCCCGCGAGCTGGAGCTCGAGGTCCTGGGTCGCATCCCCATCGAACCGGGCGTGCGCAGCGGGGGAGATGCGGGCGTGCCGATCACCTCGCCTCAGCATCCCGCCACCGAGGATTCCGCCGCGGCGGCCGCGCTGCGCGAGCTGGCACGCACCGTTGCGGGCCGCATCAGCGTCATCGCCGCCCCGTTCGCCGCGGCGGCCACCGCCTAGTCCTCGCGGGCCCCGATGGGTCCCCCCTCACCTACCGAAACGTACTGGCCCCCGGGGGATGCCCTGGGGGTGAGGCGTGGGTAGACTCGGCGCATGCGGATTGCCGTCATCTCCGATATCCACGCCAACCTCCCCGCGCTGCGGGCGGTCATCGAGGACGTGACCTCCATCGGCTGCGACGCGGTGTGGTGCGCCGGCGACCTGGTGGGCCGCGGGCCGCACCCGAACGAGGTGGTGGAGGAGATGCGCCGGCTGGCCGTTCCCTGCGTGCAGGGCAACTGGGACGAGGCGGTCGGCATGGGACGCGAGGTCACCGGCAGCATCTGGGCATCCCCGGAGGCGGAGGCGGATGGCTACGCCTCGCTGGCCTGGACCGCGTCCCGCATCAGCGAGGAGAACCTCTCCTGGCTGCGGCAGCTGCCGGCCACCATCCGCCTCGAGGTGGAGGGACGCACCGCTCTGCTGTTCCACGGCACCCCGCTGAAGCAGAACGAGTACCTGTGGGAGGATCGGCCGTCGCGCTACTTCGCCCGCATCGCCAGCGACGAGGGTGACGACGTGTTCTGCTTCGGCCACACGCACCAGACCTTCCACCGTGCCATGAGCCAGGCGCACTTCGTGGCGGCAGGCTCGGTCGGCTGCGGCGGCGAGGGCGATGGACGCGCGCGCTACGCGGTGCTGTACATGACCGAGACCGACGTGGTGGTCGGCTTCCGCAGCGTCGAGTACGACCAGGCGGCCGTTGGCCGCGACATGGCAGCGGCCGGGCTCCCGCTGGAGCTGCTCACTGTCGCACCGGTGCCGCACCCGCTGGTCGACCCCGGCACGGTGGTGCCCAGCGTCCTGGAGGCCGGCGCCGGAGCCTAGCCGCTCCCTCTAGGCCGCCTTCGACTCTCGCTCGTACGGCTGGCCCACGGCCTTGGGCGCGATGCTGCGGCCCACCACGCCCGCCAGCACGATGATCGTGATCAGGTATGGCAGCGCGCTGTAGAACTGCAGCGGGATACCGGTCAGGAAGTCGCCCAACGCGCCCTCCGGCGCGGTGAACCGGATGGAGCGCTCCAGTCCGGTTGACGTCGCGAACAGCAGCGCCGCACCGAAGGCGCCGACCGGCGTCCAGCGCCCGAAGATCAGAGCGGCCAGCGCGATGAAGCCACGGCCGGCCGTCATCTCGCCCTGGAAGGCGCTGCCGAACTCGATGGTCAGGTATGCGCCGGCGAGACCCGCGAATGCGCCGCCCAGGATGACGTTGCGGTAGCGCAGCCGGATGACGTCGATGCCCACCGTCTCCGCCGCCTTGGGATGCTCGCCGACAGCCCGGGTGCGCAGCCCCCAGCGGGAACGGAAGAGGAGCACCTGCAGCACGACCACGCTGATCAGCATGGTGAGGCCGATGGGCCCCACCCCCAGCAGGGCATCGAACAGCCAGCCGATGACCGGCAGGTCGCTGATGAAGCTGGGGAGAGTCCACTCCGTAAAGCTGCCGGCCGACGGTGGTGAGTGCTGGCTGATGAGCAGGTTCAGGTAGCTGGTGATGCCCACCGCAAAGATGTTGATGATCGTGCCGCTGATGATCTGATCGGCCCGCACGCTGATCGACAGCCAGGCGTGGAGCGCCGACACGAGCATGGCCGCGCCGATGGCGGCCACCAGCCCGATGAGCAGCGGCAGCGTGATGCCAAGCACGCCGAAGCTGACATTCGGCAGCAGCTGCGCGGCAATCGACGCCGACCACCAGGCCACGAAGGCGGCGGTCAGCATCATCCCCTCGATGCCGATGTTCACCACCCCGGATCGCTCGTTCATGAAGCCGCACAGCGATCCGAGGGCAATCGGCGTGGCTGCGGCAACGATGGTCCCGGAGAAGCCGGGCAGCTCCGTGACGAAGTAGACGACGAACTGGATGATCCAGCCCAGGACGGGAATGGCGTAGATGCCCTCCATCGGCTCGCCTACCTGCTCGCCTGCTCGCCGTACGAGCGGCTGACGGTCTGTAGCTCACTGGACACGCCAGTGCCGGCCGTCCTGATGCGCAGCGTGCGGCGGACGATCAGCTCGGCTGCCAGGAAGAACAGGATGACGGCCTGCAGCACGCTCACCATCTGTACCGGGACCTCGGCCTGCGCCTGCATGAGGCCCTGTCCGGCCTGCATCGCGCCGAACAGCAGCCCGGCGAAGAGGATCCCCACCGGATGGGCGCGGCCCAGCAGCGCGACCGCGATCGCGTCAAAGCCCACCGTCGTGCCGTACGAGGCCGGCAGGTAGCGCACCTCGCCCAGGATCTCGGTCGACCCCGCCACCCCGGCCAGCAGCCCGCACAGCGACATCGTCAGGATGGTGATCCACCGCGGATTCATGCCGGCGTAACGCGCCGCGTCCGGGTTGGCGCCCACGGTGCGGATCTCGAACCCCGTCGTGCTTCGGAACAGGAGCCACCAGGCCAGCGGCACCGCGAGCGCGGCGAGGAGGAGCCCCAGGTGGCCGTTGCGCCCGACAACCGTGGGAAGCGCAGCGGCAACGATCTCGTCGGTGCGGGCGAAGGTGACGTTCGCGCCTCGCAGCGGGTCCGAGATGACCCAGCTCACCAGGTGGATCGCCACGAAGTTGAGCATGATCGTGGTCACGACCTCATGGGCGCCGGTGAACGCCTTCAGGGCGCCGGGCAGAAAGCCCCAGGCGAGCCCGCCGGCCATGCCGGCCAGCAGCGAGAGCGGCACCGCCACGAACGGCGAGGCGCCGTTGAGGGCGATAGCCACCATCGTCGAGGTCAATGCGCCAACCAGGAACTGTCCCTGGGCGCCGATGTTGAACAGGCCGCCCTTGAAGCCGATGCCGACCGCCAGCCCCGCCAGGATCAGCGGGCTGGCGTTGACCAGGGTGTTGACCAGGCTGTTCACCGAGCCGAAGGCGCCCTCCGCCAGGGCGCGGTAGGCGTTGATCGGGAGCAGGGGATCCCACCCATTGATCAGTGGGCTCGAGAGGATCATCAGCACGGCGCCGATGACCAGCGCCAACAGGATCGAGATGAACGGCAGCAACATCACCGCCTTCGCACGATCCCAGGAGCGGCCGACCCGGCTGCGCTCGCTCACGAGGCCTCCTCCAGGGTCTGCGGCTGCACACCGCCCTCGCGACCACCGGTGGCCATCAGCAGTCCGACGTCCTCCTTGTCGGCAGTCCGGCCGTCGAGCACGGCCACCAGCCGGCCGCCGAACATGACGCCGATGCGGTCGGACATCTCGAGAATCTCGTCCAGCTCGGCCGACACCAGCAGCGTGGCCACGCCGGTGTCGCGGCGCGCGATCGCCTGGCGATGGATGAACTCGATGCTCCCGACGTCCAGGCCCCGCGTCGGCTGGTCCAGGATCAGTGCCTTCAGCTCACCCTCGAACTCGCGGGCCACCACGACCTTCTGCTGGTTGCCGCCGGACAGCGTCCCACCGGACACCTTGGCCGATGGGGTGCGGACGTCGTACTTCCGGATCGCCTCTTCCGCGTACGCCTGGACGGCCTCATCGTTCCGCCGCAAGCCCTCCGCGTACGGCCGGTGGTAGTAGTCGTTCAGCACCAGGTTGTCGGCCACCGAGAAGCTGAGCACCATGCCGAAGCGGTGGCGATCGCCGGGCACGAAGGCCAGTCCCTGCCGGTGGAGCTGCCGCGGCGAGGCGTGGGTCACGTCGCGACCCGCCAGCCGGACGGTCCCACTGCTGGCGTGGCGCAGGCCGGTGAGTGCCTCGACCAGCTCGTCCTGGCCGTTGCCCGCCACGCCGGCGATGCCGAAGATCTCGCCGGCACGGACCTCGAAGCTGACGTCATGCACGACCTCGTGACCACGGTCGTCGCGCGCGCTGAGGTTGCTGACCGTGAGCACCGGTTCCGCGGGATGGCTCTCGCCGCGATCGACGGTCAACTCCACCTCGCGACCGACCATCAGCTCGGCCAGGTCCTCCTCGTCGGTCGCCTTGGGGTCGCGGCTGCCGACCACCTTGCCCCGCCGGATGACGGTGATGGTGTCGGCCACCTCGAGCACTTCGTAGAGCTTGTGGCTGATGAAGATGATGGCGTAGCCCTCGGCCCGCAGCTTGCGCAGGACGCCGAAGATCTCCTTCGTCTCCTGCGGAGTCAGCACGGCCGTCGGCTCGTCCAGCACGAGCAGTCGCGCGTTGCGGTACAGGGCCTTGAGAATCTCGACGCGCTGCTGCCAGCCGACCGACAGCGAGCCGACCGGCTTGTCCGGATCGATCTTCCACCCGAAGCGGTCGCCGAGCTCCCGAATGCGGCGGTGAGAGGCGGCTCGGTCGACGAAGACGGGTCCCGCCATCGGCTCCTCGCCGAGCAGGATGTTCTCGGCCAACGACAGCACCGGCACCAGCATGAAGTGCTGATGGACCATGCTGATGCCGCGCTGGATGGCGTCATGCGGGCTGGCGATCTCGACCGGCTTGCCGTCGATCAGGATCTCGCCGGCGTCCGGCACGGCAAGGCCGTACAGGATGTTCATGAGCGTGCTCTTGCCGGCGCCATTCTCGCCGAGCAGGGCGTGGATCTCGCCCTCCCGGACCCGGAGGTCGATGGCGTCGTTCGCGAGCACGCCCGGGTAGCGCTTGGTGATGCCGCGCATCTCGAGCACGGGCGCGGATCTCCCGCCCGCCGCCTCGGTTCGCTCAGTTGCCTGGTCGGCCACGCGAATCACCCGGATAGTCGTGAGCGGACCGGCCCAAGTGGACCGGCCCGCTCATGAATTGCTGCCGTTGCGTCAGACCCGGCTCAGGTGCCCGGATCCTCCGTGCCGGCGTAGCACTTGTTCGAGGGCTGGCACGGATCCAGGTCGCCCGAGCCCATCTGGTCGAAGGCGTCGCTCACCGCCGTCTTGATGGCGTCGGTGATGACGTTGCCGTCGAACTGGTAGTACGGGGCCACGCCCACGCCGTCGTTGTCGGCGCCGTAGAAGACGTTGCCGGACCGGGCGCCATCGCCAGCGAAGGCCTGGATGCCCTCGGTGACCGCCTTGGTCAGGTGCTTCTCCGCGCTGGTGACGATGCACTCGGCCTGGTCGTGGGTGGACTGCCACTGGTCGACGTCCACGCCGATGCCGTAGATGCCGGCCGCTTCGACCGACTGCAGGATGCCGTTTCCGGTCTTGCCGGCGACCTGGAACATGACGTCCACGTCGTCGTTCTGGGACAGGAACTGGTCAGCGAACGACTTGCCGGTTGTCGGGTCGTTGAACGCGACTGCCAGGTCGTTCGACACGTACTTCAGGTCGACCGTGATGTCGGGCTTGACGCTCTTGGCGCCATTCTCGTAGCCGCGCATGTAGTTCACGACCGGAGGAATGGTGCCCGAGCCGCCGATGGCGGCGATGTGACCGCTCTGCGAGATGCTGGCGGCCACGATGCCGGCCAGGTAGCCGGCCTGCGCCTCGTTGAAGATAACGCTCTCGTAGTTGTCGAGGCCCGCGCCGGCAGCCACGTCGTCGCCGGCCTGGAACTGGTCGACGCCGATGAAGTGGACGTCCGGGTTGTCCTGCGCGGCCTTGAGGGTCGCCTCACCCAGCGCGAAGCCGACTGTCACGATCAGGGTGAAGTCGTCGTCGATCAGGGTGTTGATGTTCGTGGCGTAGTCGGCCGAGTTGGTCGTCACGATCGCGCGGGGCTCCGCGGCGCCGATCGCGATGGCGCCCTGCTGCGCGCCGAGCCAGCTGTACTCGTTGAAGTTCTTGTCATCGAGCGTGCCGACGTCGGTCACGAGGCCGATCTTCGCGTCGCTGGTGCCGCTGGCCGCCGGCGCCGAGGGCTGGACTCCTGTCAGGTTGCCAACCGTCCGGCACAGGCCCTTGCCGGCGCTGATGACTTCGCCGGCGGTACCTCCGCCGCCTCCGGGCGTACAGGCCGAGACCACGAGCATGGCCGTGAGCAGGGCTCCGAGGCCTGCGTACCGTCGATGCATCCGCATGGATACTCCTTCACCCCTTCCGGGGACTCCTCCGTCGCCGGTGCACTGAGGCACGGGCACAGCCGGCCTGGGCGTGTCGCCGGCCGAATCTGGCGCATCATACTGCCCAGTCAATCCCCGCCTCAAGATTATTCGGCAGTCCCTGAGCCGCCCTGTTGGCAGGCGGGCGGCCCGTATGATCCCGGCATGGCCAGCGCTCCCGGCCGGGTCCCTCGGCTCGTCATCTTCGACCTCGACGGAGTCGTGTATCGCGGCGACCAGCCGGTCCCCGGCGCCTCCGCGCTGGTGGCCGCCCTGCATGCCGCCGGCAGCCTGGTGCGCTTCGCGACGAACAACTCCATGTCCACCCGAGGGGCCTACGTCGAGCGGCTGGCGGGGCAGGGGATCGGGGCCGGCGTCGAGGAGATCGTGACCTCCACCTGGGCGACGGTCGAGCACCTGCAGGCCCATGAGCCGTCGGTGCGGCGCGTCCTGGCGGTGGGAGCCGATGGGATGCTCGACGAGCTGCGGGCCGCAGGCCTCACGGCGACCTACGCGGGGGACGCGGCGCCGGCCGAGTGGTGGGGAGAGCCGCTCCTCGAGCGCTACGACGCGGTGGTCGCCGGACTCGACCCGCGCATCGACTACCGCACGCTGGGAGTGGCCGCCACCGCCATCCGGCAGGGCGCCCGCTTCATCGCCACCAATGCCGATGTGCGCTACCCGGTGCCGGACGGCTTCGTGCCCGGCGCCGGCACCATCGTCGCCGCCCTGCAGACGGCGTCCGGCGCCGAGCCGCTCATCATCGGCAAGCCGCAGCCGGCGATGTTCGGGGCCATCCTGGAGGCCGCCGGCGTGCCTGCCAGCGAAGCGTTGGTCATCGGCGACAACCCGGATGCGGATGTCGTCGCCGCTCGACGGGCGGGCATCCCGGTGATCCTGGTGCTGACCGGCATCGCCGATGCGGGCCACGCCGCGAGCCTGGACGGTGATCGGCGGCCGGACTGGGTGGCGCGCGATCCGGCGGAGGTGGCCTCCCTCCTCGGGCTGTCGATCAGCTGATGCCCGCCCACGATCGCCACGCGAGCTCCGCGTCATCGGCTGCCGCCCGCAGGAAGGCGTGGGGCCCGAAGCCGGCGCGAAAGCCGTTGACCGCGATCGCGATCAGCTCGGCGGGCTCCAGCCGCTGTGCCGCGGCCACGTTGGCCATCTCGTCGCTGAGCGTGGTGCCGGTCACCGTCAGGTCGTCGGTCGAGACGGTGACGCTGACCCCGGCGCGGTGGAGGGTGGCCAGCGGGTGCGCCTCCAGCGAGGCCACCAACCCGGCCTGGACGTTGCTCGTCGGGCACAGGTCCAGGGTGACGCCGCGCTCCCGAACGGCGGCCATCAGCTCCGGATCGTCCGCTGCCGTCGCCCCGTGGGCTATGCGTCGCACGCCCAGGTTCAGCGCGTCGCGCACGTGCTCCGAGCCGGGCACCTCACCGGCATGCGCGGTGAGCGCCAGCCCGCCGTCCTCCGCGGCCCGGAAGGCGGCCGCGTGGGGTGGGGCCGGATACGTGGCCTCGGGGCCGGCCAGGTCGAAGCCCACCACCGGCCGGCCGAAGGCGGCGGCCGTGCGCGCCAGCTCGACGTTGGCCCCGGGAGGGTGCGACCGCATGGCGGTCACGATCAGCGCCACCAGCGTCTGGTTTCCAGTGCGAGCCACTCCGTCCGCCGTGCCCGCTGCCACCGCCTCGATGACGTCGTGGACGCCGAGGCCCGCATCCAGGTGCAGTCGCGGCGCCCAGCGCACCTCCGCGTACCGGATGCCGTCTGCCGCCAGGTCCTCGACGAGCTCGGCGGCGACACGATGCAGCGCCTCGGCGCTCTGCAGCAGCGCAATCGGCAGGTCGAAGTAGGTGAGCAGCTCCGCCTGGTCGTGGCAGCGTGGCGGGGCCACCATGCGGTGCCGCGCCTCGTCGGCGTTCAGCGGGATGCCGGCGGCCGCGGCGAGGTCCACCGCCGTGGCCGGTCGCATCGACCCGTCCAGGTGCTGGTGCAGCTCGGCCTTGGGGAGCGCCCGCAGCTCGGCGGCCGTGGGCGGCCAGGATCCCATCGGCAAATGATAGGAGGCGGCCGTCGCCCGGGATGGCATCGAGGCCTCGGCGTGGCCGCCGCCCTGATGCTGGGCGCAATCCTGGCCGCGCGCCCGGCGTCCGCGGATGCCGCCGACCCATCGCGAGCCGCGGAGCGTCACGCCGTGGCATCCGCCACGGCCCAGCGCGCGCAGGACCGGCTGGAACTCCTCGTTGCCGAGATCGAGGCGGCGATCGACGCGGGACGGCAAGGGTCGGCATTGATCATCGAGGGCGACGAGGACCCCGCTCCTTCCCTGCAGCAGGCTGCCGACGCCGCCGCGCGCGGAGAGAGCCTCGCCGCCGACGCGCGGGCCGCCCTGCAGGAGCTGGGCGGCATGCTGCGCAGTGTCGCGCCGGACCGGTCGCTGCCCGGTGGCGTCAGCCGCCTGGCATTGTCGGGAGTGGACACGCAGCTGGCGGACGCGGCCGCCGCGGCCGGTTCGTTCGTCGAGCGCCGGCACGCCGCCGCGGAGACACTCGACGCGCTCGCCCGCGCCCTGGACTCCCTGGACGACGACGACCCCGCCGCCGCTCTCGACGAGCTCGCGACGGCGAGGGAGGCGCGCCGGGTGGTCGCGGCGTGGCCGGAGGCCCCGCCGGTGCTCCCACTGTGGCTGCGCACCACGCGCGCCATGCTGGGCGCAGCGCGCGACATCGCCACCGCGGCGCTGGATCACGACGCGGCCGCGGCCGCGGAGGCGGGCCGCCGGTACCGGCGCGCCGCGGATGGGGCGCGGCAGGCCGACACGGCACTCGCCCTGGCAATCTCGGAAACGGGAGGTTCGCTGGCCTCCACCCCCCTCGCTCGCCTGGCCGATGCGCTGGCCAAGGCACATGAGGCGCAGGCGGCGGTGGCATCGGTCCTGCAGATGGACCGGTGATGGATTCGTCGAACGCGGGGGAGCGTGAGGCGCTGCTCGGGCGGCGCCTGGCCGACCGCTACGCCGTCGAGCGCCTGGTCGCGCGCGGCGGGATGGCGCACGTCTATCGCGCCCGCGACGAGCGCCTGGATCGTGCCGTCGCCGTCAAGGTCCTGGCCGCGCCCTTCGCCGATGACCCCGCATACGTCGAACGCTTCCTGGAGGAGGCGCGGATCGCCGCTGGCGTCTCGCATCCGAACCTTGCCCACGTCTACGACTCGGGCAGCGACGAGGGCCTGCACTTCATCGTGCTGGAGCTGCTGGAGGACCACCGCTCGCTGCGCGAGGTGCTGGCGGAAGTCGGCCGCCTGCCGGTAGCGGACGCGGTGCGCGTCGTCCGGGACGTCCTGGCGGGGCTCGGCGCGCTCCACGGCAGCGGCCTCGTCCACTGCGATGTCAAGCCTGGCAACGTGCTGGTCGGTGACGGGCCGGCGAAGCTCATCGACTTCGGCATCGCGCGACCGCTGAACCAGCAGGCGACCGGGCCGACCTCCATCGGCTCGCTGCACTCCATGTCCCCCGAGCAGCTGCGCGGCGACGCGCTGACCCCGGCCAGCGATGTGTTCGCCGCCGGGGTGGTGCTGTACGGGGCGCTCACCGGGCGCGTGCCGTTCCGCGGTGACACGCCGGCCGCCGTGGCCGCGGGCCAGAACGCGGGTCGGCCGCAGCCGCCGAGTGCCTTCGCCCCCGACATCCCGGAGCTGCTGGACGCCGCGGTGCTGGAGGCGCTCGAGCATGACCCCCTGCGGCGATTCGGCTCCACGCGGGCCATGGATGTCGCGCTCGCTGCGGCCATGGCGCATGCCGAATTGGGCGAGGCTGCCGGGCTGGACGACACGACCACGCTGGTGCCTATCGCGCGCCCGCCAGCCGGCCCGCCAACACCATCGGCGCGGGCCGCCGCCATCAGCCGCAGCGGCCGCCTGCCGACCGTTGCCGGGGTCCTGGTGCTGGTGGCCGCCATCGTCGCGGGAGCCGGCATCCTGCTGGGCGGAAGGAATTCGGCCACGCCGACCGTGGCTGCGGACGATCCGTCGCCGACGCCGGTGGCAACGCCCGCGGAGGCCGACAACGGCCTGGTCGAGATCCCCGATACCATCGGCATGAGCGAGGCACAGGCCGAGGCCACGGCGCGCGAGGCGGGGCTCAACTGGCGCATCGAATGGCAGGTCGATCCCGCCCAGGAGCCGGGCATCTACGACCAGCAGCCGGCTCCCGGACGCCGCGTCCAGCAGGGCTCGCGCTTCACGATGTACGCCTATCGCAACCGCTAGGGAATCGGTCACATCAGGCTATACTCGCCGCCCGATCCTGGTAGTCCCCACCGATGACGCGGCGCCTCTCCGCCGCGTCGACGAGCAAGGAGATCCTGCATGCGCCTACGGGCTGAATCGGTGGATCCGGCAGCCGTCGAGGTCGACGTGCTGGCGGTTCCGATCTACCGCGAGGACAAGGAGATCAGCGGCGACCTGGCCACCCTGGATGCCGCGTCCGGCGGCGTCATCAGCCAGGCGATCGAGTGGGGCGAGTTCAACATCCTGGAGCACTACACCGCCCTGATCGATGGCGGCTCGATCGCCGCCGACAAGATCCTGCTGGTCAACGGCGTGCGGCGCGGCCGAGGAGCGTGGCGCTCACGTCGCATCGCCTCGGCTGCCACGCGGCGCCTGCAGGGGCGCGGCGTCAATCGCATGGCGCTGTGGCTGCGTGACGGCGAGGACCAGGACGGCTACGTCAGCGCGGCGGTGGGCGCACTGCAGGGAATGTATCGGCCCTTCGCCTACTACGGCCGAACCCGGGACACGCCGGCCATGCTGCGCAGCGTCGAAGAGGTGGTGCTCATCGGCGAGGGCGCGCCGGGCCAGGAGACGATGGACCAGGCGCTGATCATCGCCGAGGGCGTCGAGTTCGGGCGGACGCTGGCCAATCGCGCGGCGAACGACCTGTACCCGGAGAAGATGGCCGAGGTGGCGCGCGAGCTGGAGGCCGATGGCTGCAGCGTCGAGGTCCTGGACGTGCCGGCCATGCAGGCGCTCGGCATGGGCGCGCTGCTGGGGGTTGGCCAGGGCGCGACCCACGAGCCTCGCCTGATCGCCATCCGGCTGCCCGGCTGGGAGACGGCAGCGCCTGACCGGCGGCTGGCGATCGTGGGCAAGGGCGTGTGCTTCGACTCGGGCGGCATCAGCATCAAGCCGGCCGAGAAGATGGAGGAGATGAAGCACGACAAGTCTGGCGCGGCAGCGGTCATTGCCGCCGCCCGCACCGTCGCGCGCCTGGCGCCGGACACGCCGCTGATGGCCGTGGCGCCCATGGTCGAGAACCTGCCGGGCGGCAACGCGCAGCGGCCGGGCGATGTCGTGAAGGCCATGAACGGCAAGACCATCGAGGTCATCAACACCGATGCCGAGGGTCGTCTCATCCTCGCCGATGCCCTGCACTGGGCCGAGACCCAGGGCGCGACCCACCTGGTCGACGTGGCCACCCTCACCGGCGCCGCCTCGGTGGCGTTCGGGGAGCTGATCAGCTGCTACTTCGCGCGGCCGCGCGAGTGGGGCGCCGAGGTGCAGAAGGCCGCCGACGCGAGCGGCGAGTGGTTCTGGGAGATGCCGCTGGCGACCGAATACCGGCCGGCATACGACTCCGCCCACGCCGACATGGTCAACTCCGGGAGTCGTGACGCTTCGCTCATCAAGAGCGCAGTGTTCCTGGCCGAGTTCGCGACCGTCCCGTGGGTGCACGTCGACATCGCGGGCAGCGCGTACCTCGCCGCCGACAAGGCAGTGAACCCCAAGGGCGCGCTGGGCACGGCTGTCTCGACCCTGGTGCGCCTGGCGCTGGACTACGCCCCGCCAAAGAGCTGACCACACGAAGAGGGCCGGCCCGCCTCAACGGCGAACCGGCCCTCGTGCCGCTGAGGACGGTCAGTCGTCGTCCGCGTCGTCCACGGCGTCGCGGACGGCGTCCTTGGCCTCGCCCCAGCTCTGCTGAACCTGGCCCTCGGCCTGGTCCTGGCGGCCTTCGAGCTCGGTGGAGCGATCGTCAGTGGCGTCGCCCCACTCCTCCTTGACCTTGCCGGCCCCTTCCTTCAGGCCGCCTTCGATGCGGTCGCTGTCCATTCGGTACCTCCTGTCAGGCGCCGCCTTGCATCTGCGCGACGCTCAACGCTCCCCGAGGCAGATTGCGTGCCAGCCCGCATCCCAACGTCGCTAGCATGCCGCCGATGACACCGCTGGCCGTGGCCGCCGCCCTCCTGTTCGCCGTGCTGGGCGCCGTGGCGGAGCGCGTGGCATCCGTGTGGCCCGCCGAAGAGGCCTCGCGCCGGGGTCCCGGCTGGCGCACTGGGCTGCTGGCGATCGCAGCCGGCGCATCGGCCCTTGCGGTCGTCGAGCGCTCCACGCTGGTGCCCTGGGCCACGCTCGCGCACCTGGGCTTCCTGGCGATCCTGACGTTCCTGGCCGCGACCGACCTGGAGCAGCGCCGCCTGCCGCACGTGCTGCTCGATCCGCTCATCGTGCTGGCCATCGGCTTCGTATTCGTCAACCCCAGCGTGTCGCTGCTGGATGCGGTGATCGGCGCGACTGCGGCGATTGCCTTCCTCGGCATCCTGGGCCTGGTGATCCGCTCGGGGGTCGCGCTGGGCGACCTCTACCTGGTGGCGCCGATGGGCCTCATCCTGGGCTGGCCGGCGATCTTCGTGGCCGTCTTCATCGCCGCGCTGCTGTCGTCCGTCACCAGCCTGGTGCTGCTGGCCTCGCGACGCGTCAGCCTGCGCAGCTACATTCCCTTCGGCCCGTTCCTGGTGGGGGGCATGGTGCTGACCCTGCTGCGTGACGATCGGCTGCTGGGCCCGGCCACGGGCATTGCCGGTTGGCTGCTGAGGCGGCTCCTCGGCGGCTGAGGACCACCGCCCACTGGCCCGGAGGTCCGGGGCGCCCCTGACCCAGGCGTCCCACGCTCAGCCTCTGGTCCCGGCTTGCACGATGGGGTATCCTTCGCGGCGCCCCGTGCCCGGGGGACCCTTGGTCGGCGGCCACGTCCCCTGCCCAGGCGATCCGATCGCCGGCACGTGCGCAGCCTGACCGTTTCACGACACAGGAGCCGATGTCGATCGTTCGTCGCCGAGCCGCGATCACCGTGGGCCTGCTGGCGCTCGTCGTTGCCTTTGCACCAGGCAGCGTGCGGCCGCCGGCCCTGGCCGGTGGCTCGGTCAACGACGCCATCGCCGAGCAGCAGCGCATGGAGGCGGAGCTCGCCCGCCAGCGCCAGCAGCTCGCCGACCTGCGGCGACAGCAGGCTGACCTGTCCGCCAGCCTGGCGCTGCTGCACACCAATCTCGAGGCCGCGGGCCTGGAGCTGGCACGCGCCGAGCGCGAGCTGGATCGGGTCACCACCGCGCTCGAGTCGTCGCGGAAGGACCTGGAGAGCTACCGCAGCCAGATCCGCAACCTGGAGAAGAACCTCGCGAGGGTCGCCGACGAGCTCGTCGAGACGCGTGCCGACCTGGTGGAGCGCGAGGCCCTGCTGCAGGATCATCTGCGCGCGGCCTACGAGCAGTCACAGACGTCGCTGCTGGAGGTCATCCTCTCCACCGAGACGTTCGGCGAGGCGTCGAACCAGCTGTCGTCGATGCTGACCCTGTCGGACGAGGATCGGATGCTGGCCGGCGAGATCCGCGACACACGCGAGCGGCTGATGGTGCGCCAGCAGACGCTGGCCGATGGCCGGGCCACGCTGGCCGCGCTGCGCGACGCCGAGAAGGAGCGCGCCGCCTCCCTGGCCGCGCAGCAGCGCGAGGTCGATGCCGCGCGCCAGAAGCTGGAGGATTACAAGCGCGAGCTGCGCGCCCTGCGCAGGCAGCAGGAGGCGCAGTACGCCAAGGCACAGCGCAACGCGCGCCGCACCCGCCAGCTCATGGACCAGGAGCGCAGGGAGCTGGCCGGCCAGAAGGAGCTGGTCGCGAAGCTCAAGCGCCGCGCGGATCGCCTGGACCTGGCCTACCGCGGACGCTTCGCGTGGCCGGAGAAGGGCAAGTTCTTCGTCACCCAGGAGTTCGGCTACACCAATTTCGACAGCAACCACACCGGCATGGACATGGCCTACAGCACCGGCTGCGGCGGGCCGATCTACGCGGCGGGTGACGGCACCGTGCTGGCCGATGGGCGTCCCAACCTGGCGTACGGCGACACGGCCATCGGCGTGGTGATCGGCCACAGCCAGCGGCTGCAGACCTGGTACTGGCACCTTTCCCGTGAGCTGGTCACGGTCGGGCAGGAAGTGCATGCCGGCGACCTCATCGGCTACGAAGGCGCCACCGGCTTCGCGACCGGCTGCCACCTGCATTTCCAGGTCAACCTGGACGAACACCCGGTGAACCCGCGCAACTACCTGCCGTGAAGTGACGGGCGGATAGGCCCGCCGCCGCCCGCCTGACGTGCGACAGGCACGCGCGTTGCTACGTCCAAGGGGCTGATGCGCATTCGACCGGGCAGCATGCATCGGGTACCGTAGGCCGCGATGCATCCAGCCATGCAGCGGCGCCGCCATCGCCTGATGTTGCGCCGCACCACGCGCGGGCGCGCCCCGCGTCGCGGGATGGCCACCGCCTTCGTCGTCCTCGTCGGCCTGTTCGGGCTGGGCGTGGCGGCCACCATCGGCGGGACCGCCGGCGGCGGGCTGGTGCTGTACGGCTCCATCTACGCCAGCCTGCCGGACGGGCACCTGCTGGACGACATCAAGCTGCCGGCCTCCACCTACGTGTACGACCGCTCGGGCAAGGTGCTCCTGGCGCGCTTCGAATGCCAGAACCGCGAGCAGGTGCACTTCGACCAGGTGCCGGCCAACGTGGTGAACGCGGCGGTGGCGGCAGAGGACCGCACCTTCTGGACGAATGACGGGGTCGACTACCCGGCCATCTTCCGCGCCGGGCTGGCGAACTACCAGGCCGGTGAGATCGTGCAGGGCGCCTCGACCATCACCCAGCAGGTCATCAAGTACGCCGGGTCCATCAAGCTCGCCGAGGAAGCGGCCGCCCAGCCGTCGGCATCGGCAGCGCCGACCGCCGAGCTCGACCCGGAGGCCAGTCCCGAGGAGGGCGAGCAGGATGTCTGCCAGCCGCCGCGCCTGACGTTCCTGGAGTCGGACCGCAAGTTCGTCGACAAGATCCAGGAAGCGGTCATGGCCAAGAAGATGACCGATGCCTACCCGGGCCGCGAGGGCAAGGAACGGATCCTGGAGACGTACCTGAACCTGATCTTCTACGGCAACGGCTCGTATGGCATCAAGGCCGCCGCCGCCAACTACTTCGGCATCGAGGATCTCAACGAGCTGTCGCTGTCCCAGGCCGCCTTCCTGGCCGGGCTGCCCCAGCTGCCATCGGTCTACGACCCGTACATCAACGACCAGGGACCGGCCCGCGCCATGGCGCGGCGCAACCAGGTGCTGCAGGCCATGCTGCGCGACGGGTACATCACTCCCAAGCAGGAACGCCAGGCGCGGCGCGTGACCTGGGCGGACATGAAGCCGTCACGCATCACCTCTGTCCTGCGCGAGCCGCACTTCAGCTTCCGCGTCCAGCGCGAGGCCGAGGCGATCCTGTCGGCGATGGGCGTGCCCAATCCCGCGGAGGCGGTGCGCACCGGCGGCTACCGCATCACGACCACGCTCGATTACAAGCTGCAGGAGGTCGCCCACGACCAGGTGACGAAGTGGGTCAACGCGCTGGCCGACAAGAACGTGCACAACGGCGCGCTGGTGGCGATCAACTCCGAGACCGGCGAGATCGTGGCCTACATCGGCAGCGTCGACTACTACAACCGCAATGACAAGCGTGTGGATGGCCAGTTCGATGTCGCCGGCCTGTCCGTGCGGCAGCCCGGGTCGGCCTTCAAGCCCATCGTGTACTCCTCCGCCTTCCGCGCCCGCGAGGCCACGCCGGCCACCCTCTTCGTCGACAACGTGACGCAGTTCGGCGCCGATCGGGAGACCAGCTACCTGCCGACCAACGCCGACATCAAGAACCACGGCCCGCTGCTCGCCGTTGACGCGCTGCGCTACTCGCTCAACGTCCCGTCGGTGATGATGCAGTACCTGGTCGGGGTCAACGAGTCGGCGGCCTTTGCCGAGTCGATGGGCATTGCCAGCAAGGACTACATCATGGACCAGGATCCGGGCCTCACCCTCGCGCTCGGATCGGTGCCGGTCAACCTCACGAACATGACCGGTGCGTACGGCGTGTTCGCCCAGCAGGGCGTGCTGCACCAGCCGACGACCATCCGCGAGATCCGCGACCGCGACAACCGCGTCATCTACTCCCTGAAGGACGACGGTCCGAAGCCCACCAAGCCGATGACCAAGGGCGAGGCGTACCTGACGCACTGGATCCTGGAGGGCAACACCAACCCCGAGACGAACGTGCTGTGGGGCTCGCGCGCCGAGCTGCGGGACCAGAATGGCGTCCGGCGCCACGCGGGCTTCAAGACCGGCACGACGAACGACTTCCGTGACGTGTCTGGCTTCGGCTACGTGCCCGGCAGCCTGGTGACCGGCGTATGGATGGGCAACAGCAACCAGGAGCCGCTGTCCAATGCCCTTGGCCAGGGACTGTTCAGCGCCGATGGGCCGCTCTACATGTGGCACGACTTCATGGAGATCGCGCTCAACCGCAAGTGGGACTGGAACGACCGGCAGCCGGTGCCGCAGACGGACTTCCCGCAGCCCGAGGGCGTGACGATGGAGACCGTCTGCAAGTACAGCGGCATGGCGGCCACCAACTCCTGCGGGCAGACGCGCGAAATCCCCTTCCTGGAGGGTACGGTCCCACCGCCCGACAACCTGCACAGCACGGGATGCTTCGACATCGTGCAGGCCGTCCGCAACGACGACCGCCGTCCGCAGGAGTGGATCGACTCCGCGCAGGAGTGGGCCAATCGGCTGGTCAACGGCCAGCTTGGCTCGGTGGGCGACCCGACGGAGCTGAAGGAGCACCCGGAGTACCGCCTGGCCATCGCGCCGGTGCTAGGCAACCCGGGATATGGCCAACCGATCTGTGGCCAGCGCATATTCACTCCGAAGCCGTCGGAGAGTGAGAGGCCCAGGCCGGGTGAGTCGAAGCCGCCCAAGCCGGATCCCTCGCGACCCTGTCACGGCAACCGCTGCTCGGATGACGCGAAGCCGAATGCCGGCTCCCTGTCGGATAGAGCGCCAGCGCCAACTGACGTTGCGATGCTGCTGCCGGCCTTCCTGCTTACCGCCGGCGCCTGGCTGGTTCCGCTGGTCCGTCGCCGGCGCGCGCGCAATCGCTGAGCGACCGTCGCTCGCGGCCGCTGACCGCGTGCGAGAATCGGGGCCGTGGTCGCATCGGTCCTGACCCTGATCCTGGCCGGCGGGGAAGGTGAGCGGCTGTCAGTCCTGTCGCAGGTCCGGGCCAAGCCCGGCGTGCCGTTCGGCGGCAAGTACCGGATCATCGATTTCGCCCTGTCGAACGCGGTGAACTCCGGGCTGACTGACGTGGCGGTGCTGACCCAGTACGCGCCGCGCTCGCTGATCGATCACATCGGGGTCGGCAGGCCGTGGGACCTGGACCGCAGCCGTGGCGGCGTGGCGCTGCTGCAGCCCTACATCGGGCGCGGCCGGACGCGCGACTGGTACCGCGGGACGGCGGACGCGGTGCTCCAGAACCTGGAGTTCATCGCCGACCGCAACCCGGAGCTGGTCCTGATCCTGGCCGGCGACCACGTCTACAAGATGGACTACCGGCCGTTCATCGACACCCACCGCGCCATGGGCGCGGAGGTGACCTGCGCGGTGCGCACCGTGCCGCTGGAGGAGGCGCACCGCTTCGGCATCCTGGAGACCGATGCCAGCGGCCGCGTCACGGCCTTCGTCGAGAAGCCGCCCAACCCGACCAGCAACCTGGTGAGCATGGGCGTCTACGTCTTCGGCTGGGCTGCGCTGCGCGACGTCCTGTCGCCGGAGCTGGTCGACTTCGGGCGGGACGTGCTGCCCTGGATGGTCGACGCACAGCGCCGCGTCTACGCCTATGAGTTCAAGGGCTACTGGCAGGACGTCGGGACGGTGGAGAGCTACTGGCGCGCCAGCCTGGACCTGCTCAGCGACCAGCCCGCCATCGAGCTGAACGACCTCGGCTGGCTGGTGTACACCAAGAGCGAGGAGCGGCCGCCAGCGCGCATCGGGCCGTCCGCCACGGTAAGCCGCAGCATGGTCAGCCACGGCTGCGTGATCGACGGCACCGTGGAGCACAGCATCCTGTCACCCGGGGTGCGGGTGGGACCGGGGGCCGTGGTCAGGGACTCGATCGTCATGTTCGACACGACCATCGCCGAGGGCGCGCAGCTGGACCGGGCGATCGTGGACAAGGACTGCAGCATCGGCGCCGGAGCACGGATCGGCGTGGGCGACGACCTGCGGCCGAACCGCGAGGAGCCTGAGCGGCTGTACGCCGGTATCACCATCGTCGGCAAGCGCGCGGTGGTGCCACGCGGCGTGAGCGTGGGCCGAAACTGCCGGATCGATCCGGGCGTTGCCGCGGCCGATTTCGAGCGGAAGCGCGTGATCCGATCCGGCGAGACGGTGCGGTCCGCTGGCTGAGCCGGAGGTGGCGCCGCCCGCGCTCGACGCCTGGTTGAGGGACCTGGGCGTCGAGGTGGTCGACGGTGGCGGGCGTGTCGACGAGGCGGCCATTACCCGTGACGTGATCCTGGACGGCGAGCGGCGCTTCGACCTGCGGGTCACGGTGGCCTGGGTCGACGGCGTCGGCCTCTCGCTGTGGGCCTACTATGGCCAGGAGGCCATGGAGATTCCCCGGCGCGTGCTGCTCGCCATGCTGCGGGCAAACTTCGACCAGCCGATGGTGAAGTTCGCAATGACCGATGACGACCGCCCGATGCTGATGACCGAGCTGCCACCGGCCGCACTGTCCGATGCCGACGCCGCGCGCGACGAGCTCGGCCGTGACGTGCTCCGCGCGAGCCAGGCTGAGCGCTCGGTTCGACGCCTCCGAGCCGACCGGATCCGCGTAGCCGATCACGCGGATCTCGGCGGTCAT
>DASSNI010000141.1:0-11995 GCA_035701385.1 Candidatus Limnocylindria bacterium
CCTGAGGATCACCAGGCTCGGGCACGGCGGCGTCCTGTACAGGTCGCCCCAGGATCGGTGGGTATGGGTGGACCGATGGACCGGCGCACCGACCTACGCCGACGCCTACCGCCAGGCCGAGCAGGTTGACGTGGTCGCGCCCACGCACGGGCATTTCGACCACGTCGGAGACGATGCCGCGGATGTCGTCGAGCTCGCGAAGGCCGGTGGAGCGGTGATCTGCTCGCACGAGATGAGCCTCTTCCTGGGCGAGAAGGGCGTCGAGGCCACCGGCATGAACAAGGGCGGCCGGTTCGAGGCCGCCGGCATCGGCTTCACCATGGTCCATGCCGAGCATTCCGGCGCGGTCACCCTGACCGGCGGCGGTCCGACGAGCCGTGAGGTCGGCTGCTGGGGCTGGGTCATCGACTTCGAGGACGGGACGGTCGTGTACCACAGTGGCGACACCGACCTCTTCGGCGACATGGCGCTGGTCCGGGAGCGATGGTCGCCGTCGATTGCCGTGATGCCTATCGGCGGGCACTACACCATGGGACCAGGGGATGCCGGTCGCGCCGCCGACGCCGTCGGCGTCGGGCACGTCATCCCGGTCCACTACGGGACATTCCCGATCCTGGCCGGCACGCCCGAGGAGCTGGCCGATGCCACCTCGGCGACGGTGGTGGCCCTGGAACCCGGCGAAACCTGGGAGGTTGAGTAATGCGACTGCTGCTTTCGATTCCCGCCGCCATGCTGGGCAGCGTGGTGGGCACGGCACTGCGCGCCGCGATGGAGACGGCGCAGGCGCGGATGGATGCCGCTCCCGACGAGCCCGCTCCGGAGATGAGCCTGAACGTCACCGCCTCGCCACTGTCGGGGATTGCCGGCGGGGTGGTGGGCCTGCTGTTCGGCGTGCGCACCGCGTTCTGGGCCGGCGTGGCGCTGGGTGCGGCCGGCATCGAGCGCTTCGATCTGCGCGTGTTCAAGATGGCCGGCCTCGACATCGAGGCCATGATCGAGCGCGCGCGGAGCATGGCCGCCCAGGCGCAGGGCGGTGGCCCGGAGACTGCGCCGGCCGCCGAGTTCACCGTCGAGTCGGCCGAGACGAGCGAGACGAGCGAGGCGCCCTCCCCGGAGACCGCCTGAGCCGGTGGCCAAGCCGACAGGGCTGGCCGTCGTCGTCGAGCGGGGCCAGAAGCGCGTCTTCGCCGTGGCCCGTGACTGGCCCGGCTGGAGCCGCAGCGCCAAGAGCGAGGATGAGGCCATCGAGGCGCTGCTCGCCTACGGCCCGCGCTACGCCGCGGCCCTGAAGGCCGGACGCGTCAGTCCGCTGCCGCCCACCGGCGACATCCACGCGGAGGTCGTGGAGCGGCACACCGGCGGCGCCGGCACGGACTTCGGCGTGCCCGGCGTGCCGGCGCGGGACGATGCGAAGCCGCTGAGCGGCGCAGACCTGAAGCGCGATCGGGCGATCCTGGAGGCGGCCTGGAAGGCCTTCGACGCAGCCTCGAAGGCGGCGCACGGCAAGACACTCCGTGTTGGTCCGCGCGGTGGTGGGCGCAGCCTGGCCAAGATGACGGGGCACGTGCTGGAGGCCGAGATTGCGTATCTCGGCGCGCTGGGCAGCCGGCATGCGAAGCCGGGGCCCGGCGAGGACGAGATGGAGCTGGTTCGCCGTGAGGCGCTGGCCACGCTCGACGCGGTGGTCGCCGGCAGGCCGCTCGACAACCCGCGCAACACGAAAAGGCCGTGGACGCCGCGCTACTTCGTGCGCCGCTCGGCGTGGCACGCACTCGACCACGCCTGGGAGCTGGAGGACCGCGCCGGCCGGTAGCGACGCGCCCGGTCACGGGCATTCCGGTCGGGTCCTGGCCGAGCCGCTCGCTAAAATGGTCGGATGCCCCCCAGTGAAGAGGTCCTTGTCCACGCGCGCGGTCTGACAAAGCGCTTCGGCGAGTTCACGGCGGTCGACGGCGTGGATTTCGACGTGCGGACGGGCGAGGCGTTCGGCTTCCTGGGACCGAACGGCGCCGGCAAGACCAGCACCATGCGGATGATCGCCTGCAGCTCCCCCATCTCCGAGGGCGAGCTCAGCGTGATCGGCATGGACCCGCGGCGCAGCTCGGCACAGATCAAGTCGCGCATCGGCGTGGTGCCGCAGATCGACAACCTGGACGCCGAGCTGACCGTGCGCGAGAACCTGCTGATGTACGCGCGCTACTTCGACATTCCGGGCGAGATCGCCCGCCAGCGGACCGATGAGCTGCTCGACTTCGTGCAGCTCGCCGAGCGGGCCACGGACCAGGTGGACCCGCTGTCCGGCGGGATGAAGCGGCGGCTCACCATCGCCCGCTCGCTGATCAACGACCCGGAGCTCATCATCCTGGACGAGCCGACCACGGGCCTCGATCCGCAGGCGCGGCATCTCGTATGGGAGCGGCTGTATCGGCTCAAGCAGCGCGGGGCAACGCTGATCATCACCACCCACTACATGGACGAGGCGGAGCAGCTGTGCGACCGCCTGGTGGTGATGGACAAGGCCAGGATCGTGGCGGAGGGCTCGCCGCGCGACCTGATCGAGCAGTACTCCACCCGCGAGGTGCTGGAGATCCGGGTCAGCGACGCGGTGCGCGGCACGCTGAACGGCCTCCTGGACGCAATCGCGGATCGCGTGGAGGAGCTGCCCGACCGGCTGCTGCTGTACGTCGGCGACGGCGAGCGCGCGCTGGAGACGGTGCACCAGCGACAGATCCCGCTCGAGTCGGCGCTCGTTCGGCGCGCGACGCTGGAGGACGTCTTCCTGCGGCTCACCGGCCGAAGCCTGATCGAGTAGGTGGGCCGATGACCGTCACCAGCCTCGCCCCGGCAGCCCGCGTCCTGCAGCGCAACCTGTGGGTCTACCGCCGCACCTGGCGCGGCAGCATGCTGGGCTCGTTCCTGACGCCGCTGCTGTACCTGACGGCCATGGGCGTCGGCCTCGGCACGCTGGTCAGCACCTCGACCGCAGCGTTCGAGGGCTACGAGTTCGTGCACTTCCTGGGCCCCGGCATCCTGGCGGCCACCTGCATGCAGTCCGCGGTGTTCGAGTCCACCTTCCCGGTGCTGGGCAAGATCGCCTGGCGGCGGAACTACGAAGCCATCCTTTCGACCCCGCTGGACGTGCGCCACGTGCTGGCCGGCGAGCTGCTGTGGGTCGGCTTCCGGGTGCTGAGCATCTCGAGCGTCTTCCTGCTGGTGCTGACCCTGTTCGGCATCCCGAAGTGGCCGTTCGCCATCCTGGCCGTCCCATCGGCCATCCTGATGGGCCTGGCCTTCAGCTCGGTGATCATCGCCTTCGCCGCCACCCAGCGGAACGGCGAGGGCTTCAGCTGGGTGTTCCGCTTCATCATCAACCCGCTGTTCCTGTTCAGCGGCACGTTCTTCCCGCTGACTCAGCTGCCCGACGCGGTGCAGTGGGTCGCGGCGCTCACCCCGCTGTACCACGGCGTGGCGCTGGTGCGCGGCACCGTCCTGGGGGAGCCGGCATTCCTGGGGGCGTGGCCGCTGCACATCGGCTACCTGGTCATCATGCTGGCCATCGGCTGGACCATCGCCCATCGCCTCCTCAAGCGCAGATTGCTGAGCTAGGCGCGCCGATGACCGCCATCACCCGACGCCTGCCCGCTCCCGGCCCGGCCGCCCCTGTGCTCGGCACGCTGCGCCGCTCGCTGCGCGTGGTGCAGCGAAACATGGCCGTGTACCGGCACAGCTGGATCGTGATCGTGTCCGGCTTCTTCGAGCCGCTGTTCTACCTGATGGGCATCGGCTTCGGCCTGGGCACCTTCGTGCAGCGCATCGAGGTGGCGCCCGGCTTCGAGATCCCGTACGCCGCGTTCGTGGCGCCCGGCCTGCTGGCGATGTCGTGCATGAACGGCGCGATCGCCGAGACGATCTTCAACGTCTTCTTCCGTCTGAACTACGAGCGCATCTACGAGGCGATGATGGCGACGCCGCTCGGCATCAGGGACATCGCCATCGGCGAACTTATCTGGTCGCTGTTCCGGGGCACGATGTACGCCGCCGCCTTCGTGGTGGTGATGACGATCTTCGGCCTGGTCTACTCGCCGTGGGTCGTGCTGGTGGTGCCCGGCGCCATCCTGCTGGGCGCCGCCTTCAGCGCCGCCGGGCTGGCCGCCACCTCGTTCATGCGCACCGTGCAGGACTTCGACCTGCCGATGGGCCTGGTGGTGATGCCGATGTTCCTGTTCGGCGGCGTCTTCTTCCCGCTCAGCGTCTACGAGCGAGTGTCGCCGATCATCCCGTGGATCATCGAGGCCCTGCCGCTCTACCGCGGGGTGCACCTGTTCCGCCACCTGTCGACCGGCATCATCGAGCCGTCGATGCTGTTCGACGTCGCCTATCTGCTGGCCTTCACCGCCGTGGGGCTGTGGATCGCGATGAACCAGATGGAGCGGCGGCTGGTCAAGTAGGGGGCGGCCCGTCCTCGGCCGTCCCGAACAGGAGCGGCAGCGCGCCCTGGATGTAGCCCCAGCCGGAGACGGCCGACAGCAGGGTCGCCAGCACCATCGTCCAGAAGCCAGCCGCGGTCAGCACGTCAGCCAGCCCGTCGCGCGCCAGCGGCCCACCGGTCATGGCGTCGAAGGCGAGCAGCAGGACGCCCATGCCAAGCAGCGTGGCGAACGTCTTGCCCTTGCCCAGCCGCCGCGCGGCGATCACCACGTCCGCGGTTGCGGCCAGCTGGCGCACGCCCTGCACCACCAGCTCGCGGATGAGCAGGGTCGCCACCAGCCAGGCGGGCAGCAGGTCCACCTCGACCATGGCCACCAGCACGCCGGCCACCAGCACCTTGTCGGCGGTGAGGTCCATGAAGATGCCCAGCGGCGTGACCTGGTCTCGGGCGCGCGCCAGGCGTCCGTCGATGAAGTCGGTCACGGCTGCCAGCCCGAAGACCACGAAGGCCAGCAACCCGGCCCCGTCGAACGGGAAGAGCAGCAGGACCATGACCACCGGCGTGGCGGCGATGCGCGCCAGGCCCAGCAGGTTCGGCAAGGTCGTTAGCCGGGCAGCCGGTCGGCTGCTGCCCAGCGCAGCCCCCGTGCGTTCAGCCTCGGCCATCGCCCGCCACCATGTCGTGCCCCCGTTCGCGCTCGCCTTCGCGCTCGCCGAGCCGGCGTTCGGTGCCGGCCCGCAGCCGGCTGATGTTGTCGCCGTGGGCAGTCGCGATGAGGATCCCGCAGGCCAGCGCGTAGCCGAAGGCTCCCCAGCCGACTACACCGGCAGTCGCCAGCACGGCGGTGATGAGCGGCGCGGCAGCGGCCGCCACCAGCGAGCCGAGCGAGACGTAGCGCGTCAGCCAGACCACCGCGATCACGATCGGCGCCAGCACGGCCAGCGTCCAGGGGCTGATGACGAGCATGCCGCCGCCCGCCGTTGCCACGCCGCGCCCGCCGGTGAAGCCGATGAAGGCCGAGTAGTTGTGCCCGATCACCGCCGCCACGCCGGCCGCGGCCTGGACCCATTCCGGTGATCCCGGCGGCCCGGCCTCGTACCAGGCTCGCGCCAGCAGCACCGCGGCCGCGCCCTTGGCCAGGTCAAGCAGCAGCACCAGCGCGCCCCATCGCGGGCCGAGTGTCCGCAGGGTGTTGGTGGCACCGGTGCGTCGCGAGCCGTGCTGCCGCAGGTCCACCCCTCCGGCAAGACGCCCGGCCAGCATGCCGAACGGGACGGCGCCGATCAGGTAGCCGATCAGGACGAGCAGGAGGGCACCGAACGGGCCACTCACGCGGCGCTCAGCGCTGCAGGGCGGCCATCCGGCGCTGGGCGAACCGGAAGGCGACGGCCGCTGCCAGCCACACCGCCCCGGCCCCCAGGCCGACGTACAGCGCGCTGGGCATGCCGTTCGGCCAGGCGATCGAGAAGGCGATGAGTCCGATCAGCATCGCCCCTCCCAGCGTCCAGGCCAGGTAGCGGCCGGTCACGAACTGGAACTCGCCACTCGGCGTGGCCGGGCGGCGCGATCGCGTCGCGCGCTGGCGCACCCGCTGCGTCCCTGCGGGCAGCGCGTACGGATCCTGGTTCTTGGTCATGCGCTTGTAGGCGCGACGCTCTTCCCGTGACATCGGCGCGAGTGTACCCGGCCGGTCCTCAGGCGTCGTCGTGGACGGGCGGGCGTCGCCGGCCGGACGAGCCCATGGCGCTGGCACGATCCTCGACCTTGAGCTGCACCGGGTCGCTGCCGAACAGCGCGGTCAGCGCCCAGTCGATGGCGACCCGGATCTTCGTGCTGAAGCCCGGCGTACGGCTCCAGTAGTAGCCGCGCCACATGAACCAGGCGATGAGCCCGCGCACCCGGATGCCGAACACGATCCCCACGCCCGTCCTCCGGCCGATCGACGCCAGCTGGCCCAGCGGCCGGTAGCGGAACGGCTGCAGCGGCTTGCCATCGATGTGGGCGACGATGTTCCGCGCCAGCACCTTCGCCTCCCGCACGGCGTTCTGGGCGGTCGGTGCGTGCGGCCGGCCATCGGGATCGTCGACGTTCGGGATGACCGCGCAGTCGCCGATGGCGAACACGCCCTGCCGGCTGGTGGCCATGGTCGGCTCGGTGATGGCGCGGCCGCCCTTGTCGACCGCCACACCGCTCTCCGCGACGAGTGGCGACGGGCGCACGCCGCCGGTCCAGATGACCGTACGCGCCTGGATGACGCGCTCCGCGTCGCCGTGCGCGTCACCGAGGAGCACCTCGTTCTCGCGCACCTCCTTGATGGGCGTGCCGGTCAGCACCTCCATGCCGCGCTTCTCCAGGCGCTCGCGGGCGTATCGGCCCATCTCGGGCGGCATCTCGGGCAGGATCTGGTCGCGGAGCTCGACGAGGTGGGCGCGGATCTCGTCCTGCCGGATCTTCGGGTAGTGGCGCTTTCGCACGCGCCGCACGAAGTCCTCGACCTCACCCGCCGTCTCGACGCCGGAGAAGCCGCCACCGCCCACCACGAACGTCAGCTGCGCGCGCTTCTCGTCCGGGTCCTCCTCCAGGTCCGCGCGCTCCAGGACCTCGATCATCCGGTTCCGCAGGCTGAACGCATCGGCCAGCGTCTTCATGCCAACCGCGTGCTCCTCGATGCCCGGGATGCCGAAGGTGTGCGTCACCCCGCCGAGCGCCAGCACCAGGGTGTCGTAGTGGAGCCGATGCAGGTCGCCGTCGCCACCGAGCACCGTGACCACCTTGCCGTCCAGGTCGATCTCGCGCGCCTCGGCGGTGATGCACCAGCTCGACGGCCGCTTGACCATGCTGCGCAGCGAGTTCACCACGTGGCGGGGCTCCAGCACGCCGGAGCACACCTCCGGCAGCAGCGGCGTGAACAGCATGAAGTTGTCTTCGCTGACCAGCCAGACCTCGCCGTCGGTGCGCCGGCGCAGCAGCCGCTCCAGCGCCTGCGCCGTCCCGACTCCCGCGAATCCGCCGCCCAGGATCAGGACGCGGTGCGGCCAGGGCGGCTCGGAGCGGTAGATGGTGCGCATCGCTCGGCATCATGGCAGCCAAGCGCGGCGCTCGCCCGCGGACCGCCCGGCCTGCGATCATCCGCGCGCAGCGCAACGTGAGGAAGGGTCATGAGCCGCAGCGGGCCGATGCGAGCAGCGGACCTGTAGTCGGGGCCAAGGTGGCCCTCGGCCGGCCACTCCATCGGTCTGTACCATTAGCCCCACATGGATCGCCCGATGCACGACGTCTTCGACCAGTTCAAGCAGCAGCTGCCGGACATCGACCCCACCGAGACCCAGGAGTGGCTGGACTCGCTGGATGCGGTGGTCGAGCAGGGAGGGACGGATCGCGCCCGCTTCCTGATGTACAAGCTGCTGAAGCGCGCCCGGCAGCTGAACGTCGGCCTGCCGCCCCTGGTGCAGACGCGCTACATCAACACCATCTCGCCGGAGCAGGAGCCCTACTTCCCGGGCGACGAGGCGATCGAGCTCCGCATCCGCCGCATGATTCGCTGGAACGCATTGGCCATGGTCCTGCGGGCCAACACCCGCTTCGAGGGCATCGGCGGACACCTGTCCACCTACGCCAGCGCCGCCAGCCTGTACGAGGTCGGCTTCAACCACTTCTTCCGAGGAGCCGATGACGGCGCCGGCGACCAGGTGTACTTCCAGGGCCACGCGGCGCCCGGCATCTACGCGCGGGCCTTCCTGGAGGGCCGCCTCGGCGAGGAGCAGCTCGACCACTTCCGCCGCGAGGCGCTATGGCAGGGCGGCCTTTCGTCGTACCCGCACCCGCGGCTGATGCCCGACTTCTGGCAGTTCCCCACCGTCAGCATGGGCCTGGGGCCGATGAACGCCATCTACCAGGCGCGCTTCAACCGCTACCTGGAGGCGCGCGGCATCGCCGACACGTCGGGCAGCCGGGTGTGGGCCTTCCTGGGCGACGGCGAGATGGACGAGCCGGAGGCGCTCGGCGCGCTGGGCATCGCCGCGCGCGAGGGGCTGGACAACCTGATCTTCGTCGTGAACTGCAACCTGCAGCGGCTGGACGGGCCGGTGCGCGGCAACGGCAAGATCATCCAGGAGCTGGAGGCCACCTTCCGCGGCGCCGGCTGGCACGTGATCAAGGTCATCTGGGCGCGCGAGTGGGACGACCTGCTGGCGCGCGACAAGGACGGCGTGCTGCTGGCCAAGATGAACGAGACGCTCGACGGCGACTACCAGCGCCTGTCGGTGGCCGATGGTGCCTACATCCGCGAGCACTTCTTCGGGCCGGATCCGCGGCTGCGCGCCCTGGTCGAGCACCTCTCCGACGACGAGCTGCCGAAGCTGCGCCGCGGCGGGCACGACTACCGCAAGGTGTACGCCGCCTACGCGGCCGCGGTCGAGCATCGCGGCGCGCCGGTGGTGATCCTGGCCAAGACGGTGAAGGGCTGGACGCTGGGCCCCGGCATCGAGGCGCGCAACGTCACCCACCAGGCCAAGAAGCTGACCGTCGAGGAGCTGAAGATCTTCCGCGACCGCCTTGAGCTGCCCATCCCCGACGAGCAGCTCAAGGACGCGCCCTACTACCACCCGGGTCCTGATTCGCCGGAGATTCAGTACATGCTCGAGCGCCGGCGTCAGCTGGGCGGCACGCTGCCGCGCCGCGTGGTGCGGCCGAAGCCGCTGCCCAACGCCACCGACGATGCCTACGGCGAGCTGTTCTCCGGCTCGGACCGCGCCGCGTCGACGACCATGGCCTTCAGCCGCCTGGTGCGCAACCTGACCCGCGACAAGGAGATCGGCCGCCGCATCGTGCCCATCATCCCCGACGAGGCGCGCACCTTCGGCATGGATCCCCTCTTCAAGGAGGTGGGCATCTACAACCCGCTCGGCCAGCGCTACACGCCGGTCGACAAGGAGCTGCTCCTGTCGTACCTCGAGAAGACGGACGGGCAGATCCTGGAGGAGGGCATCACCGAAGCCGGCGCCATGGCCGACTTCACCGCCGCCGGCACCTCATACGCCGTGCACGGCGAGCCGATGATCCCCTTCTACGTCTTCTACTCGATGTTCGGCTTCCAGCGCACCGGCGACTTCGCCTGGGCCTTCGGCGACGCGCGCGGCCGTGGCTTCCTGATGGGCGCCACCGCCGGCCGTACCACGCTCACCGGCGAGGGCCTGCAGCACGACGACGGGCACAGCCACATCCTGGCCAGCGTCATCCCCAACATCCGTGCCTACGACCCGGCGTTCGCCTACGAGCTGGCGCTCATCGTGCGCGACGGCATCGGCCGCATGTACGGCGAGGCGCAGGAGGACGTCTTCTACTACATCACGCTCTACAACGAGAACTGGCCGATGCCTCCCATGCCCGAGGGCGTGGAGGAGGGCGTGCTCCGCGGCATGTACCTCTTCCGCCGGGCGGAGAAGGGCTCGCGCCGCGTCCAGCTGCTGGGCTCAGGCTCGATCCTGCACCAGGTCCTGAAAGCCCAACCGCTGCTGGCCGAGCGCTACGACATCGCCGCCGACGTGTGGAGCGTTCCCTCGTTCCAGCTGCTGCGCAACGATGCGCTGGAGGCCGAGCGCTGGAACCGCCTCCATCCCGACGCCGAGCCGCGGGTGCCCTACGTGGCGCAGCAGCTGGCCGGCAGCGAGGGTCCGATCGTGGCCGCCACCGACTACCTGAAGGCGCTGCCGCACTTCGTGGCGCCGTGGATCGATCGGCCGTTCACCGTGCTCGGCACGGACGGCTTCGGCCGCAGCGACACGCGCGAGGCGCTGCGCATCCACTTCGAGGTGAGCCCCGAGCAGATAGCCTACTCCGCGCTCCACGGGCTATGCCTCGCCGGAGCGGCCTCGCGCGAGGAGCTGACCCGCGCACTGGGCGAGCTCGGCATCGACGCCGAACGTCCCGACCCGCTGCGCGCCTGAGGTCTAGGCGCCCAGCTTCTCTGTCGGGCCGAGCCACAGCCCGCAGCGCGGGCAGTAGCGGTCACCAACCTCGATGAGCTCGCGGCATGCGGAGCAGCGTGGCGGTCCCAGCTCGGACAGCATGCCGCGCAGGCCGGCGCCGACCGCGCGCACCCAGCGCAGCGCCCGTGTCCCCCAGCCGGGGGCAACCGGCACGAACGGCTCGATGGTCGGCGCGGTGGGGCGGTGACGAGCGACCGCGGCATAGGTCACGTGCGCAGCCGGCGGCCGGTAGCCGTCGGACAGGTAGCGGCGGCGCGCACCGTCGTACGCGGCGCGCGAGCGTGGATCGGTGAGGAGCAGGCGCACCGCGTTCACCACCTGCATCTCCTCGTGGGCGCGCGGTGACCGGTTGCGGTCCGGGTGGAAGGTGCGAGCCAGGCGCCGGCAGGCAGCCGTGATCTCCTCGCTGGTGGCGGTGGGGTGCACCTGCAGCAGACGGTATACGTCGCGCTCCGGTGCGTACGGCAGGAGGCTCGGGTACATCGGATCCCGGCCATGGTAACGGACCGCTTCGGGCGGCGTCTGGCCGATCTGCACGGTCCGCCTGAGGCCATTCTGAACTCATGCGACCCGAATTTCGAAAATTCTCTTGCTATTTTCGCAAAAGGGGTTGACAGACCAGGCAGACTGGCATACGATGCAGGCACTCCTGATAAATCAGGAACCCAACCTGCCAATTACCAAGGAGCATATTGAGATGTTGGACTACCGACTGCACTACCCGAACCTGGTCCCGGAAGAGCGCCTGCGGGGCGTTCGTGACCACGCCGAAGTCGCCAATCGTGGCGTGCGGCGCATCTTCCGCATCGCCTCCAGCCGGCCGGCAGGTCGCGAGATGGGGCGCCGCTAGACATGGCGCGCGACGTCATCTCCACCTGCCCCGTCTGCGAGGGCGAGCTTCTCATCTCTCGTCTGCACTGCCGGAGCTGTGGCACGGCGCTGGAGGGTGAGTTCGGCGTCGGCCGCTTCGGCAGGCTGAGCAAGGAGCAGATGGCCCTGCTGGAGAGCTTCCTGCGCTCGCGGGGCAACCTCAAGGAGATGGAGCGCGAGCTCGGCATCTCCTACCCCACCGTTCGTGGCCGCGTGGACGCCCTGGTGCGCGCGCTTGGCCTGGCGGATGGCAATGAAACCGATGTCGACCTCGGCTCCCTGGAGGCCGATGCCAGCGACGAGCCGGCAGCCGCCGGGCCAATGGTCGACGAGAAGGCTGCCGCCGAGCGCCGCTCGATCCTGGAGCGCCTGGCGCGCCGCGAGATCGGCGCCGACGAGGCCGCCGCCGCGCTGCGCGAGCTGGGCGGGAGCTGAACAGATGGCCACCTTCGTCCGCACCCAGGCGATCGAGCACAAGATCGGCGCCTCCGGTCGCCTCAACCTGAGCGTGACCTCGGCTGACGTCGTGGTGCGCGGCGTCGAGGGCGGCGACGCCCGTATCGGCGCCAACTTCTCGATACGGGCCAGCTCGGAGGAGGAGGCGGACCGCGTGTTCGCCGATGTCCAGATGGTCGTCGACAAGCGCGACGGCGTCCTCACCGTCGAGGAGCCGGATGAGCACGGCGGTCTGTCGGCCATGGTCGGCCGG
>DASSNI010000142.1:0-10337 GCA_035701385.1 Candidatus Limnocylindria bacterium
TCGAACAGCACCAGTGGCAGGCCCAGCGCGCCGGCAGCGGCCAGCAGCTCCCGCAGCCGCGCCGTCCGCGCTGCCGCCGGCCGTGCGGGCAGAAAGCCGCCGAACAGGAAGCCGCTCGCCTCCACGCCGGCCAGGGCCATCGCGGCAGTCACGGCGCTTGCCCCGGGCACGACCTCCAGCGAAGCGCCCGCCTCGCGCGCGGCCGCCACCAGCGCCGCGCCGGGGTCGGACACGGCTGGCATGCCCGCGTCGGTGGTCAGCGCCAGCGTCTCCCCAGCCGCAAGGCGCGCGAGCAGGTCGGGAAGGCGCGACGCGGCGTTGTGCTCGGTGAACGAGAGCATCGGCCGGCGGAGCCCGAGATGGGTGAGCAGCCGGGCGGCGAGCCGCGTGTCCTCTGCAACCACCAGGTCGGCGATGCGCAGCGCGTCGGCGGCGCGTGGGGTGAGGTCGCCCAGGTTGCCGATGGGCGTGCCGACCACCAGCAGCCGCCCGCGGCCCTCAACCACTAGCCACGCCGGGAGCCGGGGCGCCGCCGCGGGTAGAGGTGGTCAATGCCCGGCGTGCGCAAGGAGACCTTGGCCACCGGCGGCAGCTGGCGCTTGTACTCCATGCGCGCCACCGTCAACGCCACGCGCTGCACGAGGCCCGGATCCATGCCGGCGCGCGCGCATCGGTCCTGCGTCCAGCGGCGGTCGACCAGGGCGTACAGGGCGCGATCGAGGTCCTCGTAGGAGGCGCCCAGCTCGCTCTCGTCGGTCTGGCCCGGCCACAGATCTGCCGATGGCGGCTTCGACAGGATGGCCTCGGGCACGCCCAGGCATTCGGCCACGGCCCGCAGCTGGCTCTTGTACAGGTCGCCGATGGGCTGCAGGGCGGCCGCCATGTCACCGTACAGCGTCCCGTAGCCCAGCAGCGCCTCGGTCTTGTTGCTGGTGCCGATCACCAGCGCGTCGAACGCGGCCGATCGGTCGTAGAGCACGATCATCCGCAGCCGGGCCATGACATTGCCACGCCGCACCCTGGTCTCCGCCTCGGAGCCGGTGATGGTGGCCAGCAGCGGATCGGCCATGGCGGTGATGTCGACCTTCTCGGTCCGGCAGCCAATCGCCTCGACGACGCGCAGTGCATCGGCCTCCGAATCCGGCGCGGAGGTGCGGTACGGCATGCGCACCGCCAGCAGGTCGTCGGGGCCGACTGCGCGGGCAGCCAGGAAGGCGCTGGTGGCGGAGTCCACGCCGCCCGAGAGGCCCACCACCAGCCGCGAAAAGCCGGTCTGCGCCAGCTGGGAGCGGATGAAGCCGGTGATGACCTCCACCGCCTGCGCGGCGTCGATCTCCGGCAGGGGCGCGGCGGTCACCGGGCCGTCTCTTCGTCGGGCTGCAGGTCCGCGCGCTCGGCGATGATGCGGTCCAGCTCGCGGCGCACCAGCTCCAGGCGCTCATCGGCGAGCAGCGGCAGGCTGTAGCGCTGCATCCGGAGATCGTCGGTCTCGAGCGTGCCCAGGGTCAGCGACTCCTCGTAGAGCGGTGCCTCGGCCAGCACCGATCCGTCCGGCCCCAGCAGTCGCGAGCCGCCCCAGAACGTCAGGCCCTCCTCGTTGCCGACGCGGTTGCAGAACGCCACGGCCACCGTGCCGAGCAAGGCGTACGTCTCCTGCATGCGCTGCCAGCCGGCGATGGCCCGTGTGCCGGCCGCCGAGCCGGGCGCGCGGGCAGGTCCGGCGGCGATGTTCACCAGCAGCGACGCGCCGTCCTGCGCCTGCAGCATCGGCAGGCTGGGATGCCAGAAGTCCTCGCACACGCTGAGGCCGATGCGTCCCAGCGGCTCTCCCACGTCCTGCGTCCGGATCCGGTCGCCGGGTCGCGTGAAGCGGCCCTCGTCGAACAGCCCGTAGGTCGGCAGGTAGACCTTGCGATGGACCGCCACCAGCTCGCCGTCAAGCAGCAGCGCCACGCTGTTGGCATAGCGGTGCTCGTCGGATTCCTCCACGAAGCCGATGGCCACCAGCATCCCCGGCACGCCGCGGCTGAGCTCGCCCAGCCGGCGGTCATCGGCACGCAGCGCCACCTCGGGCACCAGGTCGGAGAGCAGGTAGCCCGTCAGCGCAAGCTCGGGGAAGACGGTGAGCTGCGCCCCCTCGCCGGCGGCGCGCTGCAGCCAGCCGGCCGCCAGCTCCACGTTCGCGTCGACCTCGCCGAGCCGCGGCGCCAGCTGCGCCAGGGCGATGCGGTACTCCACGGCGATCAGCCTATCCGACGGGCGGGCACGCCGTCGCCGGCGCGGCGGCTACAGCTCCGGGTCGAAGAGGCTGCCGCTGTCGGTCGGCACCTCGCCCGCCGGCGGGGTGATCGCCTCCTCGTCGGCCACCGTGCGCCCGGTCGTGGCCTCGGCCGCGGATGCCACGAGGTCTCGGCGCCGGGTGGGCTGCACCAGCTCCTCGGCGAAGTGGCAGGCGGTGGAGTGCATCGGCAGCATCTCGCGCAGCTGCGGCCGCTCGGTCACGCAGCGCTCAGGGTTGCCGAGCTCGCGGCGCAGCCAGCACCGCGTGTGGAAGCGGCAGCCGGACGGTGGGTTGGCCGGCGACGGCACGTCGCCCACCAGGATCAGCCGCCGCCGCTTCGTCTCGACCGCCGGATCCGGGATCGGCACCGCGCTGATGAGCGCGGCGGTGTACGGGTGCAGCGGCCGGTCGTACAGCTCGCGGCTGGGCGACTGCTCGACGACCTCACCCAGATACATGACCGCGATCCGGTCGCTGATGTGGCGCACCACGCTCAGGTCGTGGGCGATGAACAGGTAGGTCAGGCCGAACTCGCGCTGCAGCTCGGCCAGCAGGTTGATGATCTGCGCCTGGATGGACACGTCCAGGGCCGATACCGCCTCGTCGGCGGCGATGAACTCCGGCCGCACGGCCAGCGCCCTGGCGATGCCGGCGCGCTGCCGCTGGCCGCCGGAGAACTCGTGCGGATAGCGGCTGGCCGCATTGCGCGGCAGCCCCACGATCTCGATCAGCTCCCTGACCCGCTTCTGCGCCTCCTTGCCGCGCGCGATGCCGTGCACCCGCAGCGGCTCGGCCAGCATGGAGCCGATGGTCATCCGCGGGTTCAGCGACGCGTACGGGTCCTGGAAGATCATCTGCATCCGCGAGCGCAGCCTGCGCAGGCGGCTGCCCTGCAGCTGGGTGACGTCCGCGCCGTCGAACTCGATGGTGCCGCTGGTGGTGTCAACCAGGCGCAGCACGGCCCGCGCGAACGTGGACTTGCCGCAGCCCGACTCGCCGACGAGGCCCACCGTCTCGCCGCGCCGCACCTCGAGCGACACGCCGTCCACGGCGCGCACCTCGCCGACGCGGCGCTCGACGATCAGGCCCTCGGTGATCGGGAAGTGGACCTGGACATCCTGGGTGCGCAGCAGCGGCCGATCGGGCGGCAGCGGCTGCGGCGCGGCGGCACCCGGCTCGCTGACCGCGGGCGCCGCGCTCATGCTCCGGCCGCCTGGCCGGCGCTCCGCTCGGCGGCGCCATCATGGATTTCGAAGCCGGATGGGACCAGGCGCTCCCCCTCTGCGGGGTAGAAGCAGGCGACCTCGTGGCCCTCCGCGGCATCCGGCGCCTGCGCCAGTGGCGGATCCTCGACGCGGCAGCGGTCCTGCACGTTGAAGCAGCGCGCCGCGAACGGGCAGCCCTGGATCTGGCGCGACAGGTCGGGCGGCTGGCCCTGGATCGGAACCAGGTGGCCGCGCTCCTGCTCGTCCAGCCGCGGGATGGAGCGCAGCAGGCCAACGGTGTACGGGTGTCGCGGCCGGCCGAACAGCTCACTGGTCGAGGCGCGCTCGACGATGCGGCCGGCGTACATCACCGCCGTCGTGGCACACATGCCGGCCACCACGCCCAGGTCGTGGGTGATGAGGATCAGCGCGGTGTGGATCTCGGCCACCACGCTGCGCATCAGGTCCAGGATCTGCGCCTGGATCGTCACGTCCAGCGCCGTGGTCGGCTCATCGGCGATCAGCAGCTCGGGGTCGCAGGCCAGCGCCATGGCAATCATCACGCGCTGCCGCATGCCGCCGGAGAACTGGTGCGGGAAGTCGTTCAGCCGACGGCGCGCGGCCGGGATGCCCACCATCTCGAGCAGTTGCACGGCGCGCAGCTCGGCGCCCCTGCGCTTCAGCTTCTGGTGCGTCTCCAGCACCTCGGTCAGCTGCCGCTCGATCGTCAGAACCGGGTTCAGCGACGTCATCGGATCCTGGAAGATCATGGCCAGCCGGTTGCCGCGCAGGTCGCGCATCTCGTCCTCGGAGAGGCTGAGCAGCTCCTCGCCGTCGAACAGGATCGAGCCGGTGGGCACCCGTGCGGACGGCCGCGGCAGCAGGCCCATCACCGCCAGCGAGCTGACGCTCTTGCCGCTGCCCGACTCGCCGACGATGCCCATCGTGCGGCCGGCCGGCAGCTCGTAGCTGACGCCGTTCACCGCGTTCACCATGCGATCGCCCGAGCCGAAGGTGACCCGCAGGTCCTTGACCGACAGCATCGGCGCACGCACGAGATCCGCCGGCTCGCGGCGGCTGATGGACTCGATGGTCATCGGCGCAGCTTCGGGTCCAGCGATTCGCGCAGGCCATCGCCCAGCAGGTTGAAGCCCAGCACGCTCAGCACGATGGCCACGCCGGGGAAGAAGACCAGGTAGGCCGCGTCGTTCAGGTACCGGTACGTATCGGACAGCATCATCCCCCACTCCGGCGTGCGCGGATCCGGCGGGCCCAGGCCCAGGAAGCCGAGCGCGGCCGCCTCGACGACCGCCGTGGCCAGGGCCAGCGTGCCCTGCACGATGAGCGGGCTGATGGCGTTGGGCAGCATGTGACGCACGAGCAGGCTGAAGCCCGGGACGCCAACCGACCGTGCGGCGATCACGTAGTCGGATTCGCGCAGGCTCAGAAGGCTGCCGCGCAGCAGCCGCGCGAAGATCGGCACGTTCAGGATCGCAATCGCGATCGCGATCTGCACCACCCCGCGGCCGAGGTAGGTCACCACCGCGATGGCGAACAGCAGGCCCGGGATGGCCAGCATGATGTCGACGCCGCGCATGATCACCGCGTCCACCCAGCCGCGGAAGTAGCCGGACAGCGCGCCGAGCACCGAGCCGATGGAGATGCCGATGATCACCGACAGCGCCGCGATGCCCAGGGTCAGCCGCGAGCCGAAGATGATCCGCGACAGGACGTCCTGGCCCTGCACGTTCGTGCCGAACCAGTGGCTGGGCGATGGCGGCAGGTAGCTGTCCGCCAGGTTGCCGCGGGTCGGGTCGTACGGCGCCAGGAACGGCGCGAAGATGGCCATCAGCAGGAAGAAGCCGATGATCGTCACACCGATGATGGCCGAGGGGCTGTGCCGCATGCGGCGCAGCGCATCGGACCACAGGCCGACTGTGCGCTCTTCCTGCTCGTGGGCCGCCGGCAGCAGCGTGGCAGTCTGGCTCATGAGTAGCGGATCCTCGGGTTGAGGAAGGCGTAGCTGACGTCGACCGCCAGGTTGACCAGGATGAAGATCAGGGCCAGCAGCAGCACGCCCGACTGGATGACCTGGTAGTCGTTGTTGATGACGGCGTCGTAGATCCACTTGCCGACGCCGCCCCAGGTGAAGATCGTCTCGGTCAGGATGGCGCCGCCCAGCAGCAGCCCCAGCTGGAGGCCGATGACCGTGACCACCGGCAGCAGCGCGTTGCGCAGCACGTGCCGGTTGTCGACGATGCGGCCCGGCAGCCCCTTGGCGTTGGCGGTGCGCACGTAGTCCTCGTTCATGACGTCGATCACGCTGGCGCGGGTGATGCGCATGATGATCGCCAGGGGAATCGTGCCGAGCGCCACGCCGGGCAGCACCAGGTGGCGCAGGGCGTCGACGAAGCCGCCCCACTCACCGGCCAGCAGGGTGTCGATGGTCATGAAGTTCGTCACCCGCGGGATGTTGTAGCTCGCAAGGTCGATGCGCCCCGAGTCCGGCAGGATCGGGAACTGGATGGCGAAGATGAACTTCAGCATCAGGCCCAGGAAGAAGATCGGGATGCTGATGCCGATCAGCGACACCACCGAGCCGAGCGAGTCGATCCAGGTGCCGCGGTGCTTGGCGGTGTACATGCCCAGCGGGATGCCGATGCCGATGGCGAATATCAGGGCGGCGGTGGTCAGCTCGATGGTCGCGGGGAAGCGCTGCAGGAAGTCATCGGTGACGTCGCGGTGGTTGATGAAGCTGCGCCCGAAGTCGAGCCGGCTGATGCCCGACAGGTAGTCCAGGTACTGCACGTAGAGCGGCTTGTTCAGGCCGAGGGCCTGGCGGACCCGCTCGAGGCCCTCGGGCGTGGCCCGCTCGCCCAGGATGGCGGCCGCCGGATCGCCCGGCAGGGCGCGAATGAACAGGAAGACGAGCAGCGTCAGCCCGAGCAGGATCGGGATCAGCAGCAGCAGCCGCCGAAGGATGAACTTGCCCACGCGTCCTCCTGAGGTGGGAAGCCAGAGGGCCCCGGCTCGCGGCCGGGGCCCTCTGAGTCTATGCCTGCGTCAACCGGGACCCTACTCCGGGTCCATCGACACCGTGGTGAAGACCTCGGAGCCGGTCGGGTTGGCCTCGTAGCCGTGCACGTTCGGTGCGAACGCCAGCGCCGTGTCGCCGTGAACCAGCGTCACGAAGCAGACGTTGTCATGAACGAGCTTGGCGACCTCTCCCCAGGCAGCCCCGCGGGCGGCCGGCTCGGCCTCGCCGTCGGCCGCGTCGAGGGCATCCTTGAGGCCGTCGACCGCGCAGCCGAACTGCAGCGCCGGCGTATCGCCGTCGTAGGCGAAGTGGATGCCGTAGAAGTTCCCCGGATCGTCCCAGTCACCGGTCCAACCCAGGAAGTGCAGGTCGTAGTAGCCGTTCTGGGCATCGAACAGGTAGCCCGGATCGTCCCAGATGTCGCTGTGCGACTCGACCACGAACCCGGCGTCCTCCAGCATCTGGGTGATCGCCTGGTGCAGGCCCGCCGGATCCGGCATGTACGGCCTGGTGACCTCGGTCGGGTACCAGAAGTGGATGACGGCTGGATTCGACTCGCTGAATCCGGCATCGGCCAGCAGCTGCCGGGCCGCATCCGGATCGAAGGTGTTCGGGGTCACCGCGCCCGCGATCTCGTCGGCCCACTGGCTGGTCTCGGGCATGAAGGTGGTGGCCACGCTGCCTCGCCCGCCGTAGAACGCCGGGATCAGCGCCTCCTTGTCGATGGCCAGCTCGACCGCCCGCCGAACGGCGACATCCTTGAGCGGAGAGTCACCCTCGTAGGGAGGATCGTAGTTGCGCCCTGCCGCCTCGGCGTTGTCGCGCGCCGAGGGGTTGAGGCCCAGGTACAGCGAGTTGAAGGAAAGCCGCTCGACCAGCTGGAAGCCACCGTCGGTGACTGCCTCGTAGTCGGACGGATTGACCAGATCGAAGCCCTGGATGCTGCCGCCCTGCAGTGCCTGCAATCGGGCAGCCGGGTCGGCGATCGGCTGGATGATCAGCCGGTCGAGGTGGGCCTTCTCGCCCCAGTAGTTCTCGTTGCGGACCAGCGTGGCGTTGTCATCCGGGGTGTACGACTCCAGGATGAAGGGGCCGGTGCCGCCGGGGACGGCGTCCGTGGTCAGCGTGGTGTTCTCGAAGTCGGATGCGTTCGTCGACTCGAGGATGGCCGGGCTGACGATGCCGAAGCACGGCAGCACCAGTCCGTACAGGAAGGTCGGGTTCGGCCGCTTCAGGGTGAAGACGACGGTCATGTCGTCGGTCGCCTCGACGCTCTCGATGATGCTGTCATCCCCGAAGCCGATGACCTGGCCGTAGTAGTAGGCGCTGGCCTGGAACTCCTCCGACATGTTGGCCATGCGGTCGAAGTTGGCCACCACCGCGGCGGCGTTCAGGTCCGTCCCGTCCTGGAACTTGACGTTCGGGCGGATGTGGAAGGTGTAGACCGTGCCGTCCGGCTCTCCCTCCCAGGTCTCCGCCAGGCCGCCGATCAGCTCATTGGTGCTGCCCGGAGCCAGGTCGACCAGGGTCTCGTAGACCTGCCGTAGGATGCGGAAGGACTCGCCGTCGCTGGTCAGCGCCGGGTCGAGGCTGTCCGACAGGCGGGCGCCGGCGAACACGAGCGTGCCGCCTTCCTGCGGCGTGCCCGCACTGCCGCTCGCGCTCGCGCTGGCACTGGTGCTGGACTGTGTCCCTGTGCACGCGGCCAGGACCAGCATCAGCGCCGCCGCGATGCTGAAGTATCTCCACCGGTGATTCATTCGGAACCCTCCGCTACCCTGAGTCGCCGGGTCGGCGCACCGGCGCTGAAAATGTGTTGCGCACCTTACCAGCCTCTAGTCCCGGTCGGTCTCGCCGGTTCAACCGGGATTCGGCTCCCCCTCGCCATCGTTGGCGCTCGCCTCCGCCTCGGCGGGGGCAGTGGTGACGGCCGCGGCTGCCGGCGCCGCCTGGCTGGCGGGAGGAGGCACGACTTCCGGGACGCGCATGCGGCGCAGCTCGCCGCTGAGGTGTGAGACGCCCACGTCGCTCTTCAGCGCGTCCTCCGCGTAGTGGCAGGCGGCGCGATGATCGTCGCCGACCAGCCGGAGCTCCGGGTCGTCGGTGCGGCAGTTCTCCGGGCGGCCGAGCCGCTCGTAGAGCCAGCAGCGGGTGTGGAAGCGGCAGCCCGACGGGGGGTTGGCCGGTGACGGCACATCGCCGGTCAGGATGACGCGCTTGCGGCGCCGCTCTGCCTTCGGATCCGGGATGGGGATCGCTGACAGCAGGGCGCGGGTGTACGGGTGCGCCGGCGTCTCGTAGATGGCCGATGGCGGGCCAAGCTCCACCATCTTGCCCAGGTACATCACCCCGACGCGGTCGCTGATGTGACGGACCACCGACAGGTCGTGGGCGATGAACAGGTAGGTCAGGCCGAACTGCTCGCGCAGCTCGACCAGCAGGTTCAGGACCTGTGCCTGGATCGAGACATCGAGCGCACTGATCGGCTCATCGCAGACGATGAACTCCGGCTCCACGGCCAGCGAGCGGGCGACGCCGATGCGCTGGCGCTGGCCGCCAGAGAACTCGTGCGGATAGCGGTTGGTGTAGTTCGGATTGAGGCCCACCAGCCGCAGCAGCTCCTTGACGCGCTCCTCCTTGGCCTTGCCGCTGGCGAGGCGGTGGGTGTCGATCGGCTCCGCGATGATGGAGCCGACTGTCATGCGCGGGTTCAGCGACGAGTAGGGGTCCTGGAAGATGATCTGCATCCGTCGCCGCATGCGGCGCAGCTGCGACTTGCTCACGCTCACCAGGTCGACGCCGTCGAACTTCACCGATCCGCCGGTCGCATCGCGAAGGCGGATGAGCGCCCGGCCGGTGGTGCTCTTGCCGCAGCCGGACTCGCCCACCAGGCCGAGCGTCTCGCCCTTGCGGATCTCGAAGGTCACGTCGTCCACCGCGCGCACGTGCCCCGTGGTGCGCTGGAAGAAGCCGCTGATGATCGGGAAGTAAACCTTGAGGTTCTCGACCTCGATCAGCGGCCTGCCCTCAGGGACCGATGAGACCTCGTTGGTGGGTGCTGCCTGGCCCACGGCCATCGTGTCGCCGTTGGTCACTGGATCCATCCTCCGGGCTCGGTGCCATGGCAGCGGGCCAGGTGGCCCTGCTCTTCGCGCGGCAGCAGCTCGGGCTCCTGCTGGCGGCAGATGTCACGGACGTACGGGCAGCGCGGCGAGAACCGGCACTCCGCCCCCGGGTTGATGAGGTCCGGCGGCAGGCCCTCGATCGTCCGCAGCCGTGCGCCCTTCTGCTCGTCCAGGCGCGGCAGCGAGTTCAGCAGGCCCCACGAGTAGGGCATCCGCGGGTTGTCGAAGATGTCGTCCACCAGGCCGGTTTCGACGATGCGGCCGGCGTACATGACGTTGATCCGGTTGCACATTCCGGCCGCGATGCCCAGGTCGTGGGTGATGAGGATGACGGCGGTGCCGAACTCCTCGGACAGCGAGCGGATGAGCTCCAGGATCTGGGCCTGGATCGTCACGTCCAGGGCCGTGGTCGGCTCGTCGGCCAGCAGCAGCATCGGGTCACAGGCCAGCGCGATGGCGATCATCACGCGCTGCCGCATGCCGCCGGAGAACTGGTGCGGGTAGTCGCCCATCCGGTCGCGGGCGCGCGGGATGCCGACCTTGCTGAGCAGCTCGGCCGCGCGGTCGTCGGCTGCCTTGCGGGACAGCTTCAGGTGCTGCCGAGCCGACTCCGCGATCTGGAAGCCGATGGTCAGCGTCGGGTTCAGGCTGGTCATCGGGTCCTGGAAGATGAAGCCGATCTTCTTGCC
>DASSNI010000143.1:0-7066 GCA_035701385.1 Candidatus Limnocylindria bacterium
CAGCGTGTCGTCATCGGCCTGGTAGCGGCCCTCGCCGTGCGAGATCGGCAGACGGATGACGTCGCCGGGCGCCAGCTGCGTGGCGTCGAGCCAGGGGCCGACCGCGCGCTCCACCCGCAGCCACTGCCAGTCACAGCGGAACTGCAGGTGGTCGTTGCGCATCAGCACGCCGGGCAGCAGACCCGCCTCGCACAGGATCTGGAAGCCATTGCACGAACCGATGACCGGTCCGCCCCGCTCGGCGAAGGCCTCCACCGCGCCCATGACCGGCGAGAAGCGAGCGATGGCCCCGGTCCGCAGGTGGTCGCCGTGCGCGAAGCCGCCCGGCAGCACCACGGCGTCGACCTCGCCGAGGGCCGGCTCCGCGTGCCACACGCTGCGCGCATCCCAGCCCAGGGCGGGTGCCACGTCCATGAAGTCGCGGTCGCTCCAGGTGCCGGGAAAGACGACCACGGCGACCCGCGGGGCGGCCATCAGCGCTCGGCCTCCTCGGCGGCGCTCGGCTCCGCCCGCAGCTCCCAATAGGCCGTCTCCATGACCGGGTTGGCCAGCAGGCGACGGCACATGGTGGCCACCGCATCCTCGGCCGCGGCATGGTCATCGGCATCGAAGGTGATGCGCAGCAGCTTGCCGGCCCGCACCTCCGACACGGTGGTGAAGCCCAGCGCGTGCAGCCCGCCGGAGATGGTCTGGCCCTCCGGATCGGCGATGCCCGGCCGCAAGCGGACGTGCACGTCCGCCAGCCAGCGCACTAGGCCGATGCCTCCGCGCCGCTCCACCGCTGCCCGGTCAGCCGCTCATAGGCGGTGACGTAGCGCTCCCGCGTGCCGGCGATGACATCGTCCGGCAGCGCCGGCGCGGGCGGTTCCTTGTTCCAGCCCGATGCCGACACGAAGTCGCGCACGTACTGCTTGTCGAAGCTGGGCGGTGAGGCGCCGGGCCGGTAGAGCTCCGCGTCCCAGAAGCGGGAGCTGTCGGGGGTCAGCACCTCGTCGATGAGTGCCACCTGCCCGTCGATCCAGCCGAACTCGAACTTCGTGTCGGCCAGGATGAGGCCCACCTGGGCGGCGCGCTCCGCGCCGGCCCGATACAGCGCCAGCGACCGCTCCTCGAGCTCCGCGGCCAGCTCGGCGCCGACCATGCCGGCCAGCTGCTGGCGGGTGATGTTCTCGTCGTGGCCGACCTCCGCCTTGGTCGATGGCGTGAAGATCGGCTCCGGCAGCTGATCGGCTTCGCGCAGGCCCTCCGGCAGCCGATGTCCGACCACGCCACCGGTGCGCTGGTACTCGGCCCAGCCCGAGCCGGCGAGGTACCCGCGCACCACGCACTCGGCTTCGATGCGCTGCGCCCGCCGCACCAGCATGACCCGCCCGTCGAGCTGCGGACCGCGAGCCGCCTCGGGGAGCGCGGCGGGCTCATCGGCCAGGAAGTGCGTCGGGCCCAGGCCGGCCAGCTCGCGGAACCACCACGCCGAAAGACGCGTCAGGACGCGGCCCTTGTCCGGGATCGGCTGGTCGAAGACGACGTCGAAGGCGGACAGCCGGTCGGTGGCGACCAGCAGCAGCCGGTCGTCGTCCACGGCGTACGTCTCGCGCACCTTCCCGCGGTGGACGAGCGGCAGGTCGGCGATGTCGCTGTGCAGCAGGGTCATGGCATGTCCTCGGTTCTCCCGTCGGGTTGCTCATCCACGTTGCTCTGGTTGGCACGGCCCCAGCGCCGGCGCACCCACGCTTCCAGGCGGTCGAGCACGTACAGCGTCGTCACCACCAGCACGGCACCGCCAACGGCGATGACGTACAGACCGGCGCCGGCCGCCATGCCGATGGCGGCCACGGCCCACAGTGAGGCGGCTGTCGTCAGCCCGCGCACGCTGCCGCGGTAATGGAGGATCGCGCCACCACCCAGGAAGCCGACGCCGGTCACGATCTGGGCTGCGATCCGCGTCGGATCGGAGATCGGGCCGGGGAAGGCGTAGGCCGACACGACGGTGAAGATGGCCGATCCCAGGCCCACCAGGGCATGGGTCCGAAAGCCGGCCGGCATGCGCTGCAGCTCTCGCTCCAGGCCCACGGCGGCCCCCAGCACCAGCGCGGCCGCCAGGCGCAGGAGCGGCTCGAGCTGACTGGCTGCATCCGGGACCTGCATCGTGCCGCGCGTCCTCCCGTCCTAGCTGACCGGCGGCTGCGTGGCCAGTGGAGGACGGAGCCGCTTCCCCGTCGCGTCCGGCGTGACGGCCGCTCCCAGCTCGAGCGCCCACCACGTCGAAGCCGCCACGTGCAGCGCTCCGGCGGCCAGCAGCAGCCCGAGCCAGATCGCAACGAAGCCTAGCAGCAGCAGCACCGTGTCCGGGCTGGCCAGCCGCCCATCGCCCAGCGCCGTGGCGATGGGCGCCCACAGGACGCGCAGCAGGGCGACCTGGAGGACGAGCACCACCCCGTCGGCGACCAGCACACTGAGGCCCGTGGCCACGCTGCGGACTGGATGCCGCAGCAGCTCCCGGGCGCCTGCACCAAGGGCCCGCAGCGCATCGCGAGCCCTGGCGCGCAGGGCCAGCGCCGCGAGGGTCTGCATCAGCGCCATGGCAACCAGCAGGAGGGCGAGCTGAGGAGCGACGCGGGCCAGGATGCGCAGCAGGATGGGCGTGCCGATGTCGCCCGACAGGTACTCGCCCGGTGCGACCGTGACCGCTCCCCCGAGCGCCAGGCCGGCAGCCGCCACCACCGGCAGCGAGCAGAGCAGGACGATGGCGAAGGCGCGCAGCGAGGCGCGCTCGATGCCCGGTCCCGCGTCACCGCTCGCCTGGCGGCCCAGCGCGACTTCGCAGGCGGCGGCCAGCAGGCACAGCACGGCGAAGGCGAGCACGAAGGCAGCCGCCAGCGCGACGAGGTTCCAGGGGAACGCCGACGAGACGTACAGCGACAGACCAAAGCGCTCCACGCCATCGGACGACGGCGGGGCGAAGGTCACCACCAGGGGCAGCCAGCCCAGAAACGCGAGCCACGCCAGCGTGCCGGCCGGCCACAGGTCGGCGCGGTCGGCAGCCAGCTCCAGCGCCTGCCGCGCGTTCGCCAGCCAGGCGCGCATCGGCTCAGCCGTCCAGCGAGAGGGCGTCGTAGGTGGCGCCGATGCCACCCAGGTGATGCTCCAGGCTCATGGCCTCATCGATCTCGGTGGCCGAGAGCCACTCGGCGATGCCGGGATCGGCCCGCACCTCGGCGCGGAAGTCCCCGCCACCGCCCCATGACCGCTTGGCGGCGCCCTGCACCAGCCGGTACGCCTGCTGCCGGTCCGCTCCCTTGGCGATCATGGCCAGAAGCAGCGCCTCTGAGTACACCATGCCACCCAGGAGATCCAGGTTGGCCTGCATGCGCTGGACGTCCACCTCCAGTCCGTCGAGCACGCCCGCCAGCGTTCGCGTGGCGTAGGCGGCCACGCCCAGCGATCGCTCGAACACGAAGCGCTCGGCGCTCGAGTGGCTGATGTCGCGCTCGTGCCACAGCGCCATGTTCTCCAGGGCCACCAGCGCATCGGCGCGCAGCAGCCGCGCAAGGCCCGTCACCCGCTCCGTGAGGATGGGGTTGCGCTTGTGAGGCATGGCGCTGCTGCCCTGCTGGCCACCACCGAACGGCTCGAACGCCTCGCCGACCTCGGTGCGCTGCAGGTGCCGCACCTCGAGGCTGATGCGCTCCAGCGTGCCGCCGAGGATGGCCAGGGCGGTGAGAAGCTCTGCGTGGCGGTCGCGGCTGACGACCTGGGTGGCGGCCGGGTCCGGCGAGAGGCCCAGCGACTCGCAGACATGCCGCTCCACCTCGGCAGAGACGTTGGCGTGGCTGCCGACCGCGCCAGAGACCTTGCCGACGGCGATCCCCTCCCGGGCGCGTTCCAGGCGTGCAGCGTCCCGCTCCAGCTCGGCGAACCAGCCGGCGGCCTTGAAGCCGAAGGTGATCGGCTCCGCGTGGATGCCGTGACTGCGGCCGACCATGGGCGTCGACCGATGCTGCAGCGCCAGCCGCCGCACCACTTCCTGCAGGCGGGAGAGCTCCCCCTGCACGACCGCGGCAGCGTCCCGCAGCACCACGGCGGTTGCCGTGTCGAGGACGTCCGAGCTGGTCAGCCCGTAGTGCAGCCAGCGTCCCTCAGGTCCCAGCCGCTCGGTGACGCTGCGCAGGAAGGCGATGACGTCGTGCTGCGACTCCTGCTCGATCTGGCGCGCCCGCTCGGCGTCCACCTCGCCATCCCCCAGCTCACCGCGGATGCGCTCCCAGTCAGGGGCCGGAATGACGCCGGCCTCGGCCAGCGCCTCGGCGGCCAGGAGCTCGATGCGCAGCCAGAGCTGCAGCTTGCGCCGCTCGCCGAACAGCTCGCGCATCTCCGGCAGGGCGTAGCGCTCGATCACTGGCCAAGGATAGGCGAACGCCGCCGCGACCTTGTCCGCGCGGTCGACGGGACGGTATGCTGCTCGGCGGTGCGCCGCTCCGCGCGCAACCCTCGTCCGGTTCCCACGCAACCGGTTCGCGAGGGCAAAGGGGACGTCCGGTCCTCGGGGCATCGACCGGTCACCGGGCCTTCGCGGGCGCCGGGCAGCGTGGGTGCCTCCGGCGTGCCGATGAAGGGAACGCACACGTGACCGAGCAGAAGGCGCTGAAGCGCCGAGTTCGCAACCGCATGGCCAAGACCGGGGAGCGGTATACCGCCGCCCGCCGGCAGGTGCTGTCCGCGCGACGAACCGCAACCCTGCCCGCAGTGGACAATCCGCGGCGCCTGATCCCGCCGCCGGGCATGACCGGCGACGCCCTGATGCGCCAGCGCACGGGACGCGATTGGGCCGAGTGGATCGGCATCCTCGACGCCTGGGGCGCCGAGAGCCGGCCGCACATCGAGATCGCGCGCTGGCTGAACCGCGAGCAGCGGGTCGACGGCTGGTGGTCGCAGCAGGTCACCGTCGGTTACGAGATCGCGATCGGCCGTCGCGTGACGGGGCAGCGTGGCGACGGCTCGTTCTCGGCGACTGCCACGCGCACGCTGGCCGCGACGATGGAGGATGTCGTCGAGGCCGTGACCGACGCGGGGCTCCGGAAGCGGTGGCTGCCCCGGGCGCCGCTGGTCGAGCGCCCGACCCGGGCGGAGCGCACGGCGCGCTTCGACTGGGAAGGCAATGGCAGCCGGGTGGTGTTCTGGTTCGAGAACCTTGGGGATGCGAAGTGCCGGGTCGCCATGGAGCACCAGCGCCTGGCCGACGTCGAGGAGGTCGGGCGCATGAAGGCCTACTGGCGCGCCGCCCTGCTGCGGCTCAAGGAGCAGGTCGGGAGTTGAATCCCTCAGGCGCGGGGGTCGATGTCGACCTCGGCCCCCGACGCCTGCTCCGCGCGGAACGCATCCAACCGGGCGGCGAGATCCGCATCGGCCAGGGCCAGGATCCGGGCGGCCAGGTGGCCGGCATTCTTGGCACCGGGTGAGCCGATGGCGACCGACGCCACGGGAACGCCTGGCGGCATCTGCACGATGGCGTAGAGGGCATCGGCTGCGCCCAGGGCGCCGCCGTCCAGCGGGATGCCGATCACCGGCCTGGCCGTCATGGACGCCAGCACGCCGGGAAGGTGCGCCGCCAGGCCCGCCGCGCCGATGAAGACCTGCACCCCGCGACCTTCCGCGTCGGCCACGTAGCTGCGCAGCGCCTCCGGCTGGCGGTGGGCGCTGATGACCGATGCCTCCCAGCCGATGCTGTAGCTGTCCAGCACGTCGAAGCAGCCCTTCAGCGCGGGCAGGTCGGAGCGGGAGCCGCAGATCACGGCCACGAGGGGGGAGTCGGTCACCGCTAGGAGTCTAGCCTGCGAGCCGGGCGACCAGCGGTGCCAGCTCGTCGACCTCGCCGAGCATGAGCGAGGTGATGCCCAGCTCCGCTCGGAGGCGCAGCGCCTTCTCGGTCAGCTCGTCCAGCGAGCCGATCCAGATGTGCGGCGAGTCCCGCAGCATCTCCTCGTACGGGCGCTCGCCGAAGCGCTGGCCGATCTCGTCCGCAGCCTCGCGCAGTGCGCTCCGTGCGTCGTCGGTGATGCGTGGTGAGACGCGCGACGGGTAGACATTGAGCTCCAGCTCGCCGAACCGCTCCCCGGCCGCCTCGCGCACCCACCCGACCTTCTCGACCGTCGCATCCCAGCTCAGGCTGGCGAGGTCGCCGCGACCATCGCTGCCGGCGCGCGGCGCGAGGCTGACGATCTGCGCTTCGCGGGCGGCCAGCTGCAGCACCCGACGCCCGCCGCCGCCGATCATGAACGGCGGATGCGGTCGCTGGACCGGCTTCGGCTGCCCGTCGAGCTGGGTAACGGTGTAGTGCTCGCCGCTGAAGCTGAACGGCTCGTCGCCGAAGTAGCCCTTCAGCACGGTGACCGCCTCGGCCAGCCGGCTCACCCGGATGCCTGGCGTGTCGTACGACAGGCCGGTTGCCTCGTACTCGCGCTTGTTCCAACCCGCGCCGATGGCCACGTCCAGCCGCCCCTCGGACAGCAGGTCCACCGTCGCCAGGTCGTGGCCCAGCACCGCCGGATGGCGCAGGTCGTTGTTCAGCACGAAGGGCGCGACGCGTAGCCGATCCGACAGGGCGGCGACGGTGGCCATGGCCGGCACCGGGGCCAGTTGCGGCACGATGTGGTCGGGGAAGACCAGGGTGTCGAAGCCGAACGCCTCCGCGCGCCGCACCCGCTCCGCAAATTCCGTGGCGTTGACCGGCTCGGTCGCGCCGGCCAGGAAGCGGAATGGCCTCATGCCTGCACCTCGCGCTGCGCGATGTCCGACCGGTGCTGCCCGCCCTCGAGCTCAACCCCGCTCACCCCACGGTACGCGGCTTCGCGCCCCGCGGCCAGGTCCATGCCCAAGCCCACGACCGTCACGACGCGCCCGCCGGACGCCTCCCACCCGCCATCTCGAGCACGTCGCGTCCCGCCGTGGAAGACGAGGACCGCGCCGTCGTCGGAGGCGCTCGAGGGCTCGGCGCCGTCCAGCCGGGCACCGCGCTCCGGCGCCTCGGGATAGCCGGCGGCGGCGACCACGACGCCGACTGCCGCGCCCG
>DASSNI010000144.1:0-6031 GCA_035701385.1 Candidatus Limnocylindria bacterium
GGCGATTGGGATGCCCCCGAGCTGCAGGCTGCCAGCCACACGGCCAGCAGCACTGCAGCGGAGGTCCGGAGGAGGCGCATCAGGCCTGGGAGCGCACGCCGGCCAGCGCCGTGCGGCTCACCGTGGTGAAGATCACGATGAAGGCCACCAGGTCCAGGACCTCGGCGATGGTGTGCGCGAACAGGAACACGGTCCAGTCCAGGTGATAGGTCATGTACACGATCTCGGCCAGCGCATAGAGCGAGAAGGCCCAGCCGAGGGTGCTGGCGCCGCCCTCGAACGAGCGCCAGGCGAAGTAGGCGCCGATGACGAACGCGACCAGGTGGATGAGCAGGAATCCCCAGGCGGGGATGTTGTTGACGAAATCGCCGATGGGCATGACGACCTTCCTTTCAGTGACTGGTTGAGTGGGCGTGGCGTCGGAGGCCACTGGCCATGACGCCGATGAGGGCGAGCAGCATTCCCAGCAGCCCGATCAGGTGGGCGCTGTGCTCCCCGAGTGAGAAGCCGACCGCGTGCTCGTGCGCGTGCACGGCCGGCGTCAGGTGAAACAGCACGTCCAGGCCCAGGCCGACGAAGGCCACCGCCACGCCCACCAGGGAGAGCAGCGGTGGGCGCGTGGGGATGAGCCAGCGGATGAAGTCGGTCATCGTCCGAAGCGTCCCGGGAACGCGTCGAGGATCCCGTTGGCCAGCATGTCGGCCATCTCCAGGATCTGCCGGTGCACGGCGTCGTACGCGGCGATGTCGGCGGCGTAGTCGCCCTGCAGCCGCGCCACGACCTCCTGCAGGGTGAGGTCAAGGTGATCGCGCATATGGGCGCTCATCTCGTCGAAGGGCCAGCTGCGCGGATTGGCATCGGCCAGGAAGCGGGCGATGCCATCGGCGTTCGCGTACCAGGCGTCCAGGCGGTCCTGCAGCTTGGCCTGGTTGCCCGCCCTGGCAGCCGAGATGGCCTCGGCGGCGATGGCGATGTGGTCGTTCAGCAGGGCGGTCAGCTGCTCGCCGGCAGCCTGGCCATAGAAGCGGCCGACCGCAGCGCCGATGTCCTCCTGGTTGGCGAAGAGCCGCTCAGCGGTTGGGCCGATGTCCGGCAGGTCGTCGGGAAGCGTGGCGGCGCTGACGATGTACTGGCGCGTCCAGACGATGTGGTCTTCCCACAGCTTGCGCATGTCGGCGCGGAATACGTCGCGCGAAGCGCGGCCCGCGGTGGCGGCATCGTGCTGGTGGGCGGCCGGCGGCGCCGATGACGCGGCGACCATGCTGGCCGCGCTGACCAACAGCAGCAGGGCGAGCCCCGCACCGACCGTCTTGGTGAATCGTGACAAAGCGGTTCCTCCTTGCGTGTGCCCGTGCGGTGCCGTGTAACGCTAGTATTGGTGTGTTATAGAGAGGTGGAGGAGCGCTGTCAACTCTTGCGTTAGCAGTCGCTAGCGATAGAATGTGCGTGCCATGCTCGAAGACACCACCCCCGCAGCGATCGAGGACCTGGCGGCCCTGGCCGACCCGATGCGCCGCCGCCTGTACCTGCACATCGCCGCACAGCCCGATGCCGTGGACCGCGACCAGGCGGCCGCCGCGCTGTCCATCGGTCGCCCGCTGGCAACGCACCACCTGGAGCGGCTGGTGGCTGCGGGACTCCTGGTGCCCGAGTACCGCCGCCGATCCGGCCGCACCGGTCCCGGTGCAGGGCGTCCGGCGAAGCTGTACCGCGTAGCGGACCGGGAGCTGCGCGCCAGCCTGCCGGCGCGCCGCTACGAGGTGGCGGCCGACCTGTTCGCCTCCACGCTCGACATGGGCGGTGGCCTGCACACCCTGGAGGACGTGGCTCACCAGCGCGGCACGACGCTCGGGGCGGAGGCGCGCAGCCGGGCGGGGAAGCGGGCGGGCGCCGCGCGCCGCATGGAGGCGCTGGCATCCGTGCTGGCGGACGCGGGCTACGCCCCGCTGCGCGCCGAGGGTGAGCTGCGCCTGGTCAACTGCCCGTTTCACGAGCTGGCGCAGCGCCATCGGCAGGTGACCTGCGGCATGAACCTGCAGCTGTTGCGCGGCGCGCTCGATGCGGCCGGCCTCCCGGAGGAGCTGGCACGTTTGGACCCGCAGCCCGGCACCTGCTGCGTCAAAATCCGGGAGCCTTGAGGACACCGCCGGGGAAACGACCCAGGCCGATGCTGACCGCCGCGTGAGCGCGTCCGCCTCCACGCGGCCGGCGCCCGTTCCCAGCCTGGTCCTCCTGTCGTTGGCGCACGCCGTCATCCACGCCCAGTCGGCCGTGATGCCGCTCATCTACCCGCTGGTCATCCTGCAGTTCGGGCTGGCCGAGCGGGACATCGGCCTGTTCATCGCCATCACCACCGCCGTGGGCGGCGGCATGCAGCTGTTCTACGGCTTCCTGACCCGATACGTCGCGCGGCCGCTGCTGCTGGGCGGCGGCCAGCTGGTGTTCGGGGGCGGCCTGCTGCTGGCCGGGGCGGCCTCGTCGGTGGGGCAGCTGCTCGGCGCGATCAGCGTGGCGCGCATCGGCGCCTCGCCCCAGCACCCGGTGGGGAACGGGCTGCTGTCCGACGCATTCCCCGCGGAGCGGCGCGGCTTTGCCATCAGCGCCCACATCAGCGGCGGCAACCTGGGAACGGTGCTGGTGCCGTTCATCGGCGGCGCCCTGCTCGCCGCCTTCAGCTGGCAGGCGACGCTGGCGCTGTTCGCGATCCCGGCCCTGGTGCTGGGTGTGGCGGTGGTGCTGGCCGTGCGCGAGGACGCCGGCTACCGGGTGGCTGCCCGGCGGGCGGGATCGGTGGGCGAGCAGCTGCGCTCGGTCATCGGGCGTGGCGACCTGCGGCTCATCCTGGGCGCCGCGCTGATCGCCGCCGGCGGCCGCGGCCTCGACATCGTGGCGCCGTTCATGGTGCTGTACCTGGGCGGCGAGCTCGGCTTCGACCAGGGCACGGTGCGCTGGCTCTATGCCCTGCTGCTGGTGGGCGCCGTGGTGGGGCCGCTGCTGGCCGGCTGGCTGTCGGATCACGTCGGCCGGCGGCGCACGCTGGTCGTCTACTACGTGCTGTCGGCCATCGGCATCGTGCTGTTCATGGCAGCCGGCGCCAACCTGTTCCTGCTCGCTCCGCTGCTGCTGCCCTTCGGCACCGCGGTGTTCAGCGAGTCACCGGTGCTGCAGGCCTACCTGGCCGATCGGGCCAGCGGCCCCACCCGCGACGTGGCCTTCAGCGTGTACTTCACCTTCGCCTTCGGCATCGGCGCCTTCTGGGCGTTCGTGATCGGCAGCATCGTGTCGAGCGTCGGCTACATGGTTGCCTTCAGCGTGATGGCGGCGTCCTACCTGGCCGCCGCCACCCTGCTGCTCGCCGTCCGGGATTCCGGTGGACGACCCGATACGACCGGAGGACCTTCAGAGGGCGCCTGAGCCCACCGTCCGATGCGGCCTGCCGGCAAAGGCGTACCAGTAGTCGCCCTGGCCGAAGTGGAAGCGCTTGATCACGGTCTTCTGCACCCACACCCGCCGGTCGAGGCTCGGATGCTGGCTGGTGCGCAGCGCATCGGCCTTGAAGCCGGTGCCCTGCTTGAAGATCCAGCCCAACGTCCGGCCGCGGTGCGCCAAGAGGCGGGCCACCAGCCGGTGGGCATCGCCATAGGCGGTCGCGAAGAAGGCCGATGCGCCGAGCTTGAGCACCGGGTAGCTGTAGTTGGCCACGCGCTTGCGCGCCTGGGTCAGCGTCGTGCGGGGGTCGCTGCGGTCGTACCTTTCCCCGAAGCCGGGGGCGTAATGCGCCTGGCCGTAGATCATGATGAAGCCGGGCGCGGGGTGGATCGGACCGCCCTTGCAGTAACGCCGCTGCGCACTGCCGTCGCCGGAGCCGAGCGTGCCGAGGAGCGCTTTCTGGCCGCAATACACCATGGTTCGCGACCAGTCGTCCTTGTCGCCGTGGGTGGTGGTGCGGTTCAGGCCCCAGCCGTTGGTGCGGTCCTTCAGCTTGAGGGTCGAGTACGGGTTGGGGTACCCGTTGCCGTGGCCGAAGTAGACGATGATGTCGGCGCCGCGCACGGCGTCCTTGACATTCGCCCAGGTGGCGCGCGGGGAGTAGGCCTTGGCCACGGTCGCGCCGGCGGCCCGCGCGGCGGCGGCGACCTGGTCGCCGCGGTAGCGATAGTTGTCCGTCAGCGAGCCAGTAGGCCCGACGATGATGGCCACCTTGAGGCCGGTGGCTGCTGATGCCGGCGCTGCGGCCGGCGGAACGATGAGGCCCGTGGCCACCAGGCAGGTGGCGAGAAGGGCTCTGCTCAGGATGTCGCGCAATAGGGATCCCCCGTGTGCTGGTGCTCGACAACCCTATTCGTTCGGGCTTCTGGCCGCCATGGCGGGATGGTCCCGGACGACCCCGGCCTATTCGACCCGGGGCCGCACGACCCGCATGTGTCGGGTCGCCGTTCCTGCTCGGCTTGAGCACGAACAGGTCGCGACATCCTCGAGCCGGTACGTGGCCATGCCGCCTGCTGGCAAGCGCCGGGTCCTCGGGAGGACGCCGATCGCCTAATCCTTCAGATGCACCGAGGCTGATGAATTCTCAGAAGGGGGAGGTCGGTTCCCCTTGTTCATCAGCCGCTCGAGGGCGGCGCCGTCGCCGGCGACCAGCTCGCGCACGGTAGGGGTCGCGACCTCGGCCACGATGATCTCGCCCACCTCGTCGGCCACCGCCTCGAAGATGCCCAACGCGCGCATGCGCTCGGCCTGATGCCGGTTGTCGTCGGTCGGCGTCAGGTAGTGCACCGCGGCCGCGCCGTAGCGGTGGATCAGGAACAGGTGCAGCAGCGTCATCAGGCGACGGCGCCGCAGAGTGGGGTCGGTGCGCTGGTCGCGCACCGAAAGGATGGTGCGGCCGCGCCGGTCGTTGATCGTGGAGAAGACGATCTCCGCCAGCCGCTGACCCTCGGCGCCGCTGACAGCCAGCTGCAGGACCTCGGAGCCGGCCGAGTACGGCCGCAGGCTGACCTGCGGCTCATGATCCAGCCCGTTGTGCGCGGCCCACGTCGCCAGCCAGCCGGCCAGCACCTTGGGCGGGACCTCCGTCTGCACCAGGTGCTGGTGCTGGGTCGATCCCGCGCCCATGGCCTTGGTGGTTGCCGTCAGGCCGGATGTGGCGAGCAGCGCGGCATCGGCCCTGGGGCCGCCGACCAGGGTCTGCGGCGTCCGATACGGAGACTCCACCAGCCGCAGCTTCCGCTGCAGCCGAGCCAGGGCCAGCATGCCGTCCTCGCGCAGCGCGGTGGTGAACTCCTCGGCGGCCAGCCCATCGATCTGGTGCCCGCCGTAGGTGATGAAGTTGAAGACGAAGCCCATGCGCCCCAGCTCGTCGGGGAAGCTGCGCATCTCCTCGTCGCTCATGCCGGTGGTGTCCCAGTTGAACGACGGTGACAGGTTGTAGGCGAGCATCTTGTCGGGGTACTGGGCGTGGATCGCATGGGCGAATTCGCGCGCATCGGCCAGGTCGGCCGTCTTGGTTTCCATCCACAGCAGGTCGGCGTAGGGGGCCGCGGCCAGCGACTTGGCGATCGCATAGCCGATGCCTCCCCGCACCTGGTAGTAGCCCTCCGGTGACTTGGCGCGCTCGGCGTCCCACGTCACCGCGATGCCCATGTGCCGGGCCATCGACAGGGTCGTGGACCACGGCGTCAGCGCACTGGCGGCTGCCCATTCGGCCAGGGACATCGGCAGCTCGGCGCCCTCGTCGTGCAGGAAGGCCATCTTCTCGGCGACCGCCTCGGCCAGCGTCTTCAATCCGGCCTCCGCCTCCCAGGCCGCCAGGAACGCGTCGGCGGCGCGGTCGAGCGTCTCCTCGGGATAGCCCTCGCGATGCGCGTCCGCGGCGGATCGGAGAGCAGGCAGCAGCCCGGCGCGCTCGAGCCAGGCATCGGCCGCGGCGGCCTCCTCGTCGGGGATGGCGTACAGCAGGTGGCCGTTGATCTCCTCGACGCCGGCGTCGTGCAGCCGGCGCATCACCGCCAGGAACGCCGCCTTGTAGGAG
>DASSNI010000145.1:0-2525 GCA_035701385.1 Candidatus Limnocylindria bacterium
CGTTTACGGAGCGCTCGACGTCGGCGGTCGTCGTGGGCCAGCCGGAGACGCTGAGCCGCATCGCCGAGCCGCCGTGCCAGACGGTGCCGCCGGCCCAGCACGTGCCGTCGGCCTGTACGCGGGCGATCGCGTCCGGCTCGCAGGCGACCACGACCTGGTTCAAGACCACGTCGTTGAGGATCTCGGCGCCGCCGTCGCGCAGCCCGTCGGCCATGCGGCGCGCCAGGGAGCAGCAGCGCTCGACCAGAGCGCGCACCCCCTCGCGCCCCAGTGATCGCAGCGCGGCGTAGAGGGCGAAGCCGCGCGCGCGGCGCGAGCTGTCGAAGACGTATTCCCACGACTCGCGCTGGTCGCTCCGCAGCAGGTAGGCGGCTGTCGCCGCCATCGCGGCGCGGTGCGCCTCCGGATGGCGAACCGCCACGAAGCCGCAGTCGTAGCCGGCGTTCAGCCACTTGTGGGCGTCCGTCGACCAGGAATCGGCGCGCTCGACGCCGCGCACCAGGTAGCGCAGCTCGGGCGAGACGTTGGCCCACAGGCCGAACGCCCCGTCGACGTGCAGCCAGTGATTCGGGTGGCCGTCGAGCGCGTCGGCCAGCTCGTCCAGCGGGTCGAACGCGCCACTGTTCACGTTGCCGGCCTGCGCGACCACGAGCACCGGACCGTCCAAGGCGCCTACCCGGGCGCGCAGCTCGTCGGAGTGCATGCGGCCCTGCTCGTCCGCTCCGATGCGTTCAACCCGCTCGCGCCCCAGCCCCAGGTACTGCAGGGCGGTCAGCACGGTGGCGTGCGCCTCGTCGCCGATCAGGACGGTGATCTCCGGCGCGCCGTACAGGCCTCGTGCCTCCACGTCCCAGCCGGCCCGCGCCAGCAGCGCGTGCCGCGCGGCGGCCATGCCCACCGCGTTGCCCAGCCCGGCGCCCGTCGGCAGCCCGACGCTGGCGCCAGCCGGCAGGCCGAGCAGGTCGAGCATCCACTCCCCGGCCACCTCCTCGGCCGCCGCCGACGCGGGCGAGAGGGCGTGCAGCGCGCCGTTCTGGCCCCAAGCGGCAGTCAGCACGTCGGCAGCCACGGCGGCCGGCAGCGCTCCACCCACCACGAAGCCGAAGTAGCGCGGGCCGACGCTGGCCACCAGTCCGGGATCGACGGCCTCGGCCAGCTCCATGACGACCTGCGTCGCGTCGGTGGGCCTGTCCGGCAGCTCGGTGACCAGGCGCTGGCGCACGGCCGACGCGGTGGCGGTGGCGCCCACGTGGCGCCGGTCGACGTGATGGAGGTAGGCCAGCCCCAGGTCGAAGGCAGCCTGCAGTGCGCGCTCGCGCTCGTCAGCCATGGTCCGGGCGAGGCTCAGTCGTGCTGCAGGCGCAGCGGGGCCAGCGTCCCGAGCGACTCGGCCACGACCACCGCGTCGTCGCCGGGCTGCATCTTGAAGTCGGCGGGCGGGTTGGTCGACACCTGGCCACGGCGGCTGACCGCCAGGAGGGTGGCGTGGTGCTCGGACCGCAGCTTGGCGCTGAAGTCGTCCACGCTCAGCCCGCACATTGGCTCGGGGATGGCGATGCGGTACAGCTCGGACCCCGCGCCGCCCGACACCAGATCGGTCACCAGCTCGGACAGCCCCGGGTACAGCGCGGACCGCGCCAGCAGCCGGGACGCCAGGCGCGAGGTGACCAGCACCTCATCGGCCCTGGCCCTCCGGAAGTGCTCGACATGCGCCGGGTTGTTGGCCTCGACCACGGTGCGGACGTCCGGCGCCACCGACTCGATGGCCATCACGCACAGGATGGAGCGCATGTCCGACTCGTTGTCCGGCTTGGCCGGGAAGACGATGGCGCTGGCCGCCTCGCCGATGCCGGCACGGCGCAGGTCCTCCTCGCTGGTGATGTCACCGCGCACGAAGTACACGCCGTCACCGGCAGGGTTGCGATCGGCGTCGTGCAGCACGACGACCTTGGTCGCGTACTCGTCGGTCTTCAGCTCCTCGATGAGGTCGCGGGCGGTCGTGTTCCAGCCGCAGACGACGATGTGATCCCGGAAGCCTGCGGCTCCCATGCCCTGGCCCTCCTTCAGCAGAAAATCGATGACGAAGCCCACCACCGCACCGGTCATGGCTGCCACCAGCGCCACCCCGAAGAAGGCGAGCAGCCAGCCAACGATGAAGCCGCCGGGCGAAGTGACGTAGCTCGCGTCGCCGGAGCCGATCACCGTGGTCACCGCCCAGTACACGGTGTTCCCGAAATCCGCGATGGTCAGCTGCCGCTCCAGCAGCACGACTGCCAGCGATGCGACCGCCACGAATCCCAGCACGGCGGTGATGAGCGTCGTGAAGAAGTGGCGATCCACCTGGCCGCCGATCCGCCGGGCATGGAACGCCACGCGGCGCAGCAACGGCACGTTGAAGAGGGTCGCGATTCGGGCCGGCAGCATGAGTGAGCGGAGTGTACTCATCAGGTGCACCCGTCGATTGCCGCGGGCCGATTGGCGCGGGTCAATCGCCGCGGGTCATTTGCCGCAGGTCAATTGGGACG
>DASSNI010000146.1:0-2641 GCA_035701385.1 Candidatus Limnocylindria bacterium
TCCAGCCCGTTCACGCCGAAGAACACGCGCAGGATGTCAAGGAAGACGACCATGGTCGTGCCGCCGACCACGACGTCGGTCAGCACCGGGTGCAGTGCGTGGCCGAGCCAGGAGCCGTTCAGGAAGTCCTGCAGCAGCCGCCCGGGGCCGCCGAGGGCGCGGTAGAACGCCCTGGAGACGTTGGCGATCCCGTTCCACAGGCCGGACAGCGGGCGCGCGGTTCGTTCGAGCATGTCAGCCTCCTCGGCAGTCCCATACGCCGGCGGTGACGAAAGCTACCCGGCGATCTCCTGCGCGAACTCGCGGAAGACCGCGACGTGCCGATCGACCTCCTCTTCGTTGTGCTGCACGGACAGCGTCCACTGGTCGTCCGGGCCGGGCGGCAGCAGGACGCCGCGGTTCGCCAGGTAGAAGAAGCTCGCTTCCCACAGCTCGCCATCTAGCCCGATGAAGTCGCGGTAATTGGTGACCCGTTTCGGCGTGAACATCACGCAGCCCTTGGGGCCGATGTTGATCGCGTAGCCCGGCAGCTCGTACTCATCGAGCACTTCCTGCAGGCCGCCTGTCAGCCGATCGGCCAACGCATGCAGCCGTGGATACGCGTCCCGGGTCAGGATCTGGGTCAGCGTCACCACGCCCGCCGCCATGGACAGCGGATTGCCGTTGAAGGTGCCCAGGTGCGCCACCCGGGTCGCGCCGCCGGCCAGGGTCGAATGCTCGATCCCCACGCCGGGGCCGCGCTCCGGCACGGCCTCGATGGCGCGCATGACCTCCTCGCGGCCGGCGAAGGCGCCGATGGGGATGCCGCCGCCAATGCTCTTGGCCAGGCACAGCAGGTCCGGCTGCACGCCGAAGTACTCGGTGGCGCCACCATACGCCAGCACCACGCCGGTCTTGACCTCGTCGAAGATCAGCACGATGCCGTGCTCGTCGGCCAGCTCGCGCAGCCGCTCGAGGAACCCACGCTCGGGCGGCACCACGCCGATGTTGAACTGCACCGGCTCGACGATGATCGCCGCGATCTCCTCGCCATTCGCCTCCAGGATGGCGGCCACCGCATCTGGCTGATTGAAGGGGGCGATGATCGTCTCCGCCAACCGGCTGCGCGGCATGCCCGCGGTGGCTGGCACCGTCGTCGGGGATTCGAGCGGCCCCATCGCCTCGCGCGGCGGCTGGATGCTGACCAGCACGTCGTCGTGATGGCCGTGGTAACCGCCCTCGAACTTCAGCAGCTTCTCGCGCCCGGTGAAGCCACGCGCGACGCGGATGGCATCCATGGTCGCCTCGGTTCCCGAGTTGCTGAAGCGCACGAGGTCGACGTTGAAGCGCGCCTTGATCTCCTCGGCCAGGGCCACGCCGTCCTCGACCGGGAAGGTGTAGCAGGTGCCGTTGGCCACCCGCCGCTGCAGCGCCTCGGCCAGGACCGGGTGGGAGTGCCCGGCGGCCAGCACGCCGAACGCCATGTCGAAGTCGATGTACTCGTTGCCGTCGGCGTCCCAGATGCGCGAGCCGCGGGCATCGGTCATGAACAGCGGGTATGGGTCGTAGGTCTGGAACGAGCTGGCGACGCCCAGCGGCAGCGCGCGACGCGCGCGCTCGTGCAGCTCAGCCGAGCGGGGCGTCCGCTCCCGGTAGCTCGCTTCTTCGCGCTGCCCCACCTGTCTGACCCGATCGCGGTCGACTTCGCGCCGCTGCTCGGCTAGTGCCACGGATGCCTCCTACCTCGTGCCCCACCGGTAGCTTTCCTTGACGAAGCGCAGCTCCACCATCGTCTCGGTGGAGCGGATCCCGGGAATCCTGGCCAGCTGATCGGCGAGCACGCGCAACAGGTGCTCGTTGTCCTCGCAGACGACCTCGCAGATCATGTCGAACCGCCCCGCGGTGACGACCACGTACGTCACCTCCTCGAGCGCGGCCACTGCGTCGGCGACCTCGTCGAGCCGTCCGGCATCGACATGCAGACCGATGAACGCCGGCTGGCCGAAGCCCATGGCCAGCGGATCGGTCACGCCCACCACCTGGACCACGCCACGGCTGATGAGCCGTTCCGCCCGCTGCCGCACGGTCGCCTCGGGAACCTTCAGCTCCCTGCCGATCTGCGCGTACGGGCGGCGGCCGTCGAGCTGCAGGGCCTTGATGATGGCCTTGTCCAGGTCGTCGAGCAGCGGACGACGGCCGGCGGAGCCCAGTGAGCGGACAGCCATGATGTGGCGAATCGTACCGGCGCCGTAAGAAGCGGGTCAACTTTTCCGCAACTTCCGGGCAAGGATTTCGCGGATTCCGCGGACTTCTACTGGATCGGTGGATCGTTTGCTTCGCTTACGTTCTCCGGCTGACGGGGCGCATCGGCCCAAGCGCCGGTGGCGGCGGCCAGCAGCTCCGCCACGTCGGAGACCGCCACGTCGGTCCGCCCCAGGTCCGTCACTCCGTCGCGCAGCATGATCAGGCAGAAGGGGCAGGCAGTGGCCACGGTCGAGGCCTCGGTGGCCAGCGCGTGCTCCACGCGGCGGTGGTTGATCCGCTGGCCCTCGCGCTCCTCCATCCACATCCGCGCGCCGCCGGCCCCGCAGCACATGCCGCGCCGGTGGTGCAGCTCCATCTCGGCGACCTGCTGCCCCGGCACCGACTCGACCACGCGGCG
>DASSNI010000147.1:0-3140 GCA_035701385.1 Candidatus Limnocylindria bacterium
GCATGCAGGCACGCGCCTGGATGGACGCCGGCCGCGACGACCTGCTGATGAGCGTGAATTTGTCCGCACGGCAGCTGCGCGAGCCGGAGATCGTCCACTGGGTGGCCGAGGCGCTGCGCACCGCCAAGCTGCCGCCCGGGCGCCTGATGCTCGAGCTGACCGAGTCGAGCCTGATGCAGGACGACGAAGGCCTGCTGCACGAGATCCACGCCACGGGGGTTGGCCTGGCGCTGGACGACTTCGGGACGGGCTACTCCTCGCTGTCCTACCTGTCGCGCTTCCCCATCGACGTCCTGAAGATCGACCGCGCCTTCACGAGCGAGCTGGGCGGCGAGATGGAGGACTCGGCACTGGTGCGCTCGGTCATCCAGCTGGCCGCCGCCATGAACATGCGCACGGTGGCCGAGGGCATCGAGCGTGCGGAGCAGCTGGCCCGCGTGCAGACCATCGGCTGCGACTTCGCGCAGGGCTTCCTGCTCGGAAGGCCGATGGATCCCATCCGCGCCACCGCGCTGGCCACCAGCAATGCGACGCTGAATGCCATCGGCGAGGCGGCATCGTGACCGTGCACGCGCAGATGGACACGGTCGCCGCCGACCTGGGAGTGGCCGACGTCCTCGTCCTGCAGCGCGATGGCGGCCGGCTGCGCCTGCTGGGTGGCACCGGGCGTGGAGCCAGCTGGGCGGGAGCGGTGGAAGTGGAGCTGGAGACGGAGCCACACGCCGGCCGGCTGATGCCCGGCGCCTCGCCCATCCGGCTGCGCGACACGGAGCCGGCGCGGGTGATCGGCCCCTACTGGGCGACGCATGCCGCGCTGGTGCCCGTGGGCGATGACCACGTGGTCGTCGCCGGCAGCAGCGACCTGATTCGCGCTTCTGACGCCGAGCTGCTGCGCCACGCCGCGGAGGCAGTGGCGGCGGTCGATGACGTGTCGAGCTCGAAGCTGCTGGCTGATGAGCTGGAGGTGGTCGACGCCGTGCGCCAGCTCATGCAGTACCGCCCCGAGACGGTGCGCGACACCGCACGCCACGTGGCAGAGGTGGCCGCCGGCGCGCTGTCCTGCGAGTTCGCTGCGGTGCTGATGCGGACGCCGGACGGGCCGATGGTGGAGCGCGCCGGCGCGAGCCCCGAGGAATGCGCCGATCCACAGCTGTGCGCCGACCTGCAGCGACTGGGCCGACGGGTCGCAGAGGGTCCGCTGGTCGAGCAGGATCTGGACGACGGCAGCCGCGTTGGGCGCGGAGCCGGGCTCGTCTCGCGCTATGCGCTGGCCATCGGCCAGGCCGACGGGCGGGCGCTGCTGGTGGTCGGCCATGGCGCCGTGCGGCCGCGCGGGTTCACGTCGCTGTGCCTGCGCGTCGGCCGGGCGCTGGCCGATGCGGCAGAGGTGCTGCTGAGCCAGGCCGCTGCCCGTGAGGAGCTGCGCGCGGAACGCGACCTGTTCGCGCGCCAGGCCCGCACGGACCCGCTCACCGGCGTCGGCAACCGCGCCGCCTGGAGCGAGGCGCTCGAGGCGGAGGACAAGCGCCGGACCCGCTATGAGCGACCGGTCGTGCTGATGAACGTCGACCTCGACGGTCTGAAGCAGACGAACGACCGCCTGGGCCACGACGCGGGCGACGAGCTGCTGGCGGCCGCCGCCTCGGTGCTGCGGCGCAACCTCCGCGACTCGGACGTCATCGCGCGGCTGGGCGGCGACGAGTTCGGCGTCCTGTTGCCCGAGACCGAGCCCTCTTCCATGCCGGCGCTCGTGGCCCGCGTGCGTGAGGCGTGCGCGGCGTGGCGTGGATCCGATGCATCGCTACGGCTGTCGCTGTCGGTCGGCTGGGCCGCGCCGAAAGCCGGCGAAGGGCTGCGGGACGCGATGCGATCAGCAGACGAGCAGATGTACCTGGTCAAGCGGGAGGCATGAGGGGATGACCACGCGGCGCACGACACCATCGCGCCCATCGCGCGCACTGAGCAACCGGGTCGACCGGCTCACCGGGCTGCCGAACCGTGACGCGTGGATCGAGGCGCTCGAAGCGGAGCGCGCGCGGCGCGCCCGCTACCGCCGGCCGGTGGTGGTCATGAACGTCGACATCGACGGCCTGAAGGAGACGAACCGTCGCTTCGGTCGCGCGGCCGGTGACGAGCTGCTGTGCGGCGCCGCCGGCGTGCTGCGGCGCAACCTGCGCGACGCCGACCTGGTGGCTCGCATCGAGGAGGACGAGTTCGGCGTGCTGCTCCCCGAGACCTACGGCGACGCCATGGACAGCATCGTCTCCCGCCTGTACGGAGCCTTCGCGCTGTGGCGCGGCACGCACGCCGACCTGCGGCTGTCGGTGTCCATCGGCTGGGCCGCACCCGAGCCCTTCGGCGACCTTCTGGGAGCCGAGCGCGCGGCATCCGAGGAGCGCCTGCAGCAGGCACACGACCGGGCCTGATCGCCCGCCGAGCAGCCTCGTCGCACCCCGTGCGGCCAGCGGCTACCATGCCGGCCATGCTGTACGACTACCGATCCGTCACGCCCGAATCCGTCGCTGCCGAAGCAGACGAAGCCATCGGGCGCGCGGATGCCCTGGTGGCCGATGCAGTGGCCGCCACCGAGCAGCCCTCCTTCGACGGCGTCTTGCAGCGGCTCGAGCTGGCCGGCGCCGAGATCTCGAAGGGCTACGGCCGCAGCGCGTTCATGTCGCACGTCCATCCGGACGCCGCGGTGCGCGACGCCGGCCAGGCCGCCGAAGAGCGGATGACGAAGTGGCGCGTGGGGCTGATCTTCCGCGATGACGTGTACCGGGCTGTCAGCGCCTTCTCCGCCACGCCGGAGGCGCAGGAGCTCAGCGGTGAGCGGGCCCTGCTGCTGGAGCACTGGCAACGCGACCTGCGGCGCGCCGGGCATGAGCTCTCCCCGGACCAGCGGGCCGAGCTGGAACGGCTCCGCTCGCGCCTGGTGGAGCTGGAAGTGGCCTTCGCGCGGAACCTGGCGGAGCACCGGGACTGGATCGAGGTCGATCGCGAGGGCCTGGCAGGCCTGCCGGAGTCGTTCATCGAGCGGCTGAAGCCCGGTGAGGCGCCGGGAACCTGGCTGGTCAGCCTGGACTACCCCGAGATCAACCCGTTCATGGAGCGCGCCCACGACCGGGCGCATCGCGAGACGC
>DASSNI010000148.1:0-2571 GCA_035701385.1 Candidatus Limnocylindria bacterium
CTACCAGGGCGAGGGCACGCTCGGCCGGCACATCCAGGAAGGCGGCAAGACGGCTCGCCTCGACGGTCAGGAGTACGACGTCCGCTGCCGGGTGCGGTCGATATCCGGATTCAGCGCTCATGCCGACGAGCACGAGCTGTCCGCATGGCTGTCGCACTTCGCATCGGCCGGCAAGCGGCCCAACGGTGAGCCAAAGACGGTGTTCATCGTCCACGGCGACCCGGATGCGGCCGATGCGCTGGCCTCCAGCGTCCGCAACGAGCTCGGCATGAACCCGCACGTGCCCCAGTACGAGGAGCGGGTCTCGCTCAGCTGAGCCGCCGCAGCCGCACCGCAGGCCGCGTCGCCCAAGATCGGCACGCCCGCTGCATTCAGGCCGGTTGCGCGATATCACCTAACCGGTCCACAGTGCACTCGCCGCTGGGCTCGCGGCCTGGGCGCCTGCAGCGTGGCGTGGCGAAAGGAGCTCCTCGTGCCGATGGCATCGTCGCCCTCGCGATCCCGGCTCCGGATCCTGGTGTCGCGTGCCGGCACGCGCCGGCTGCGCACGATTGCCTGGCTGCTCATTGCCGCGACGTGGGTCGTGCTCTTGGGCGTGATGCTGTGGCGCGGCCGTGCCGCGGGCGTCGACGCGCTGGCCTACTGGCTCGGGACGCGGACCTGGATGGCCGGTGGCGACCCGTACGTCGGCACCTGCCCGCTGTGCTACGCGTACGCGCCATGGGCTGTGCCGCTCTTCGCGCCCTGGGCGCTCCTTCCCTGGCCGCTGGCCTTCGTCCTGTGGCGGCTGGTGACGGTCTTCGGCCTGGCGGCCACCACGCTGTGGGCGGCCCGCCGGCGGCCCCTGCTGTCCGCCCTGCTGTTCCTCGCCCTGAGCGTCCCGATCGGAATCAACCTCGATACCGGCAACGTGACCCTTCCGCTGGTGCTGTTGCTGTGGTGCGCCCGCCGGCTCGGTCCAGGCGCAGTCGGCGCGGCCTGGGGCCTGGCCACCGGTCTGAAGTGGGTGACCGCGCCGCTCTGGCTGCTGCTGTCGCCGGCAGCCCGGCGCGCCGGCCTGGCCGCGCTGGCGGTGACCGCGCTGGGCGACCTGCTGCTGTGGACCGGCACGTTGCGCCAGGTGCTGACCGTGGCTCACATGGACCGACCGTTCCCCTTCGATTACCTCGTCCTGATCTGGGCCGCCGTCCCGTGGATATGGACTGATGCGTCGCTGCCCTCCCGCCTGCGGGTTGCCTTCCGCTGGCCACAGCTCGCCTGGCGACGGCTCGCCTGGCGACGGCTCGCCCGGCGACGCCGCCCCGCGCCCGGCGTGTGGAGTCGCGGTGGATAACTCCACCAGACCGCTCACGGTTGGTGGATAAACCCCCTTGGCCAGGAACGAACCCAGCGCTATCGTTGATGGCGTCCCGAAGGGGCCGACTCGACTCAGAGATTGCATCAAGAGTCGGTGAGGTTCCTTCGGGGCGTTTCGTTGTGTCCCCATCGCTGGTTCCGCAAAAGCGATCAAGCCCAGCGGCTCCCGGCACGTCCATGATCGGTGGCATGAGCGCAGCAACCGACACCTTCGCGGCATTTGTCGGCGTCCTGTCCGATGTGCTGGACGATGACGGCACAACCGGGGACGTGCTGGCCTCGCGCCTCTTCCTGTCGCGGTTCCACTTCGATCGCGTCATCTCGGCGGTCGCCGGCGAGCCACCGGCGGCCTTCCGGCGGCGGATCCTGCTGGAGCGCGCGGCGTATCGCCTGCTCACCACCCGGCGGCGGATCATCGATGTCGCCGTCGAGGCCGGCTATTCCTCGCACGAGGCATTCAGCCGGGCATTCGCCAGGAGCTACGGGTTAGGCCCCAGCGACTGGCGACGCCGGCCACGCCACATCCAGATCGAAGCTCCCAGCGACGTGCATTTCCAACCACCCGGCAGCCTGCGGCTGCCGGCCGCCAGGAGGATCACTGCCATGGACCTGTTGACCCGCATGGTCGAACACCACGTCTGGCTGCTGGGCCAGATGGTCGAGCGCGCCGAGCTCCTCAGCGACGAGCAGCTCGACGCCGTCATCCAGCTCTCGGTCGACGAGGAGCAGCAGACGCTCCGCTCCCTGCTGTCGCGCCTCATCGGCCAGATGGACATGTGGAATGCGGCGATCGCCAGCCGTGACTACGACTGGTCGGTCGAGAAGCACGAGAGCGTGAGCGCCATGCGCCGCCGCCTGGCGTCCGTCGGCCCCGCCTTCCTCGACCAGGTGCGCAGCGTCGTGGCGGAGAACCGGTTGGACGACACCTTCGTCGACGCGCTGTGCGAGCCGGCCGAGCTGTTCACCTACGGCGGCATGATCGCCCACGTGCTGACCTTCGCGGCTCATCGGCGCACCCTAGTCGTGCTCGCGCTCGACAATGCCGGCATTGGTGATCTGGGCTGGGGCGACCCAATGAAGTGGGTGGCCGAGCCGGCCGCCTGAGCGGAAGAACTCGGTGACGTCGGCGACGGATTTGGAAAGGGTGGAGCGACTAATGTGTGATGAGAAGCATTCCTGCCACCTGGGACCGGCCGATGACCAGCCTGGCACTCG